>NZ_JBFAIA010000105.1:0-27998 GCF_040654455.1 Nonomuraea sp. NPDC050691 | reverse complement strand
CGGCTCCGGCCTGACGAGCCCCGGCGTGGGCGGGCCTGGCCTCGGCGGGCCCGCGCTGGCGGGCTCCGGCGCGAACGGCGGCCGGCAGGGCACACCGGCGCAGAACGGCACCTTCCGCTCGTTCGGCAGCCTCGACTCCTTCGGCGCCTCCGGCAACGGCACGGGCCGCCCCGGCGTCCCGTTCACCGCCGACACCGACGGCGGCGCGCTGCGTCAGCCGTCGTACGACACCGGTGGCTTCCCGTCGTACCCGAGCCCGGACGCGCCCGGCGGCTTCCCCTCCCACCCCAATCCGGACGCGCCCGGCGGCTACCCGTCGTACCCGAGCCCCGAGGCGGCGCCCGGCGGCTTCCCGTCCCATCCCGGCCAGGAGGGGACGGGCGGCTTCCCGTCGTCCCCGAGTGTGGAGGGCCCGCCCCGCAGGGAGAACCTGCCCCGGCGGGAGTCCCTGCCGCGCCGGGACGCCTTCCCGAGCCGCGACGCCTTCCCGAGCCGGGAGAGCTTCCCCAGCCGCGACGGGTTCCCGGGCACGGCAAGTGGTAATGGCGCGTTCCAGACCCCGCCGCCCGCCACCTCGGGTTACAGCACCGCCGACGTGCGTAGGCCGGAGGCGCCGCCCTCGGTGGACGTCTCCCCGATGGACAAGGACCAGGAGGAGTACCTGCCGATCTTCGCGTCGGTGGAGTCGGCCTGGTTCCGCCGTCCGCCGGGGGAGCAGGCGTCCCCTGCGCCCGGCCGGGATGAGCACACCCCGTCGCAAGCCGTAGTCTCTGGGGAGGAAGCGTGGCGAACGGCCGCGGACGCCGGATGGCGTGCGGCGGCCGCGGCCAGCGACCCCAGTCTCGGCGGCATCACCGCCGCCGGGCTGCCCAAACGCACTCCCAAGGCCAACCTGGTCCCGGGTACGGCCGGTTCGCAGGCCGCGCAGCCCCAGCGGCAGCAGCGGCAGGCGCCGGTGCCGCCGGTCTCGGCTGACCGGATGCGCAGCCGGATGGCCAGCTTCCAGCAGGGAGTGCGACGGGGACGGGCGGAAGTACGCGAACAGGAGGAACGAGAGTGAGCGAGCGTCTTTCAAGGGAGGACGCGTGACAACGCTGAGCCACGAGGCGCATCGGTTCGACTGGCTGATCACGGACTTCGTGCGCAACACCCCCGGTGTCGCGCACGCGGTCGTCGTCTCGGCCGATGGTCTCTGCCTGGCGAGCTCTGAGGGCTTCCCGCCGGACCGGGCGGACCAGCTCGCCGCGGTCTCCGCCGGCCTGCTGAGCCTCACCGTGGGCGCGTCGCGTGTGTTCGAGGGCGGCTCCGTCACGCAGACGGTCGTCGAGATGCAGCGCGGGCTGCTCATCGTGATGGCGATCAGCGACGGCTCGGTGATCACCGTGCTGGCCGCGCCCGACTGCGACATGGGTCTGGTGGCCTACCAGATGACGCTGCTCGTCGACCGGGCCGGTCAGGCGCTGACGCCGGCCCTGCGCGCCGAGCTCCAGGCTGCCAGGACACGGTGAGGCAATGACACTCATGGGAGAGGGCCGTGTACGGCACTGACGGCACGGGGGACGACGAGCCCCTGTTCCGTCCGTACGCGGTGACCGGCGGCCGTTCGGAGCCGCGTTACCACCTTGCGATGGAGACGCTGATCTCGTCCATGTCCATACCGGACGACGAGATGGCCTTGCTGACTCCCGAGCAGGAGGCCATCATGCAGCTCTGCCGAACGTTCCGGTCGGTCGCCGAGATCTCGGCCCTCCTCCGGGTCCCGCTGGGCGTGGCGAGGGTGCTCGTGGCGGACATGTCAGACGAAGGACTCGTCCGCCTGCACCAGCCGCGCCTCAGCCAGGGACAGCCAGACCTCAACATGCTCGAAAGGGTGCTCAGTGGACTTCGCAGGCTCTAGCCCGGGCCTCACGTCGACGAAGATCGTCGTCGCGGGCGGGTTCGGCGTCGGCAAGACGACGTTCGTGGGGGCGGTGTCCGAGATCCTTCCGCTGACCACGGAAGCGGTGATGACCGACGCGTCCGCGGGCATCGACGACCTCGGGATGACCCCCAACAAGCAGACGACGACCGTGGCCATGGACTTCGGCCGTCTGTCGCTCGACCGCGACCTGATCCTGTACCTGTTCGGGACCCCCGGGCAGCACCGGTTCTGGTTCATGTGGGACGACCTCGTGCGGGGCGCCATCGGCGCGGTCGTGCTCCTCGACACGCGCCGGCTGGCCGACAGCTTCCCGGCCATCGACTACTTCGAGGAGGCGAAGCTGCCGTTCGTCGTCGGCGTCAACGGCTGGGACGGGCAGTTCCTCCACTCCGAGGACGAGGTGCGCGAGGCGCTGGCGCTGCCGGCGCACGTGCCGATCGTCCGCACGGACGCGCGCAACCGCGAGTCGGTCAAGGCGACGCTGATCTCGCTGGTCGAGCACGTCGTACGGCTCCGCGCCGCACCGGTCTCCTGACCCGGCAGGCCGCCCGCCACCTCCATTTCCCCGTATTTCCCGCCGTTCCATGCATTTCGGGAAATAGGAGGTGGGGCGGTCGTGATCACCACTACGCTGCTAGGCCCTGTCCGATGGGGAGCCCGGAAGGGCTCCGATGGGGGGAGTAGACCGCATGGTGTGGATCGCGCTCGCCGTGTCGGCCGCCGCCGTGGCCGCCGCGCTCGCGTGGTGGCTGCGCCGCGACCGGCCCGCCGCCGGAAGGGGCCCGGAAGGCCCGCAGGAGGCGCCTGAGCGAGCGTGGGGGCCGACGCTCGACACCGAGGCCGGGATCGCGTTCACGGAGGGCCTGCGGGCCTTCCACGACGAGGGCGACGCGCTGCTCCTGGAGCTCTCCCAGTCCGTGGTCGTCACCTCCGACCCGCCCCGCGCGCTCTCCCTCCCCCTGCTGGCCGAGGGCTTCGCCGCCCGTGGCGAGGCGGCCCTGCACGACCCGGCGGAGGCGGTCCGCGACCTCGTGGCCTCGCGCGGCGCCGTGGAGGGGCCCGGGGTGCTCCACCTGCGCGCCGCCTGGCTGGACGGGATGGTCGACGGCATGGACCGCCGGCACTTCGCCGAGGCCGTCCGCGAGATCGTCTGCGCTCCGCCGGCGGCGGGCATCACCGCCTGGAAGGCCGAGGAGGAGACGGGCGTCCTGCTGATCACCGTGCGCCCCGCCGCCGCCTCAGGTGAGGCCGCTCCAGATGAGGCCGGCGTAGGCGAGGCCGGGGAGCCGGCCGCCGGAGAGGGCGGGAACACCGTCATGATCGACCTGGGCCGGGTGCTCGACCGCTACCGGGAGGCGCGCGAGGAGCAGCCGGGCGCGCCCGTCGAGGCGCTGCTGCGCACCGTCGTGTCGCACGTGGTGGCCTCCGGCGGGCCCGGGCTCACCTGGACCCGGCCGCCCACCGGCGAGCAGGACGGAATCCTCCTGTCCGCCGCGACCGCGCCCGCCACGTTGCGCTGAGGTCTTCGGGAGGGGTGGGGTCGGCGTGCAGGACGGACTCCGCCGCGACCGCGCCCGCTACGTGCGCTGAGGTCCTCAGGGTGAGGTGCGGCGGGTGATCAGGGCCTCGATGCCGTCCAGCAGGCGCTGGAGGCCGAACTCGAAGGCGCGTTCCGCGCTGTAGGCCGTGCCCATGGCCTCGCCCGCCGCCTCGCCCACCCGCGTGGCCGTCGGGAAGCGGCTCACGTCGGCGATGCGGCTGAGGAACGGCGCGTGCGCCGCCCACCACTGCGCGTCGGTCATGCCGGTCTCGCGCTCGGCCTGCGACGCCTCCACCGCGCCCCGCGCCGTGCCGTGGACGAACCCGGTCACCAGCGTGACGACCGCGTCCATCTCGACGTCGGTCAGGCCGATGCCGTCCACGGCGCGCAGCTCGTGGTCGTACTTGGCGGTGCCGTTGGGCCCGAGCACGGGGCGGCTGGCCGCCACCTGGACGAGCCAGGGATGGCGCAGGTAGAGGGCCCAGTTCTCGCGGGCGATGTGCTCCAGCCGCTCCCGCCACCCGCCGGGCACGTCCTCGGAGCGGTCCGTCTCGCCGTACACGGTGTCGAGCATGACGTCGAACAGCTCCGGCTTGCCCGGCACGTACGTGTAGAGCGACATCGTGCCGACGCCGAGCCGCTCGGCCACGCGGCGCATGGACAGCGCCTGGAGCCCCTCGGCGTCGGCCACCTCGATGGCGGCGCGCACGATCCGGTCCACGCTCAGGTCGGGCTTGCCCTTGCGGCTCGCCCGCTCGCTGGTGCGCCAGAGCAGCGCCAGGCTGCGGGCTGGGTCACCCTTGCCGAAGTACTCGGTCGTCACCTCCCGTACGGTACACCGTACGGGCCAAGCCGGACGTCAGCGGGCGCGGTCCGCCACCGCCATCACGAGCTGCGTCGCCGTCTGCACGCCAGGGCCATCCATGTGGATGCCTCCTGGACCTCCCGGGGTCAGGAGGTGGCGGCCCACCAGTGGGCGGCGACCAGTTCGGCCACCAGCGTCTCCGTCAGCAGCGCCACCTCGGGGTCGTCGTCGTGCCGGTAGCGGATCGAGGCCGCGGCCCCCGGCACGTCGCCGCCCACCGCGAGCACCGTCGAGCCGCGCTGCCGCACCCAGTCCATGGCCTGCTCGTCGTAGCGGGAGCCGGGGAACAGCAGGGCGCGGTAGTCGAGCGTCTTGGTCAGGTACACGTCCACGTGCGCCCAGTCGCCCGTCTCGCAGGCGTCGGCCTGGCGGCGCGGGCCCTCGCGGACCATGAGCGCCGACTGCTCCGCCGACGAGAGCCGCTCGGCCGGCGCGACGGTGTAGACGCCGTGCGGCCCGTCCAGCAGCTCCAGCGCCGTGGGCAGCCACTCCTTCCTGCGCTCCAGCAGGCCGGCCGTGGCCTCGGCGGTACGCCGGACGAGGGCGGGCAGGTCGCGGGACTCGCCCGTGAGCCGGGACTCCAGGGCGAGCAGGAGCGCCAGCGTGTGCTGGAACGTGCGGCACGAGACGCCGCCGCGCTCCTCGCCCGCCCGCATCGGCACCACCAGGTCGGCGCCCTCGGTGACGGCTGACCCTGGGGCGTTGGTGAGTGCGAGGGTGAACGCCTTCGTGCCGGCGTAGCGGGCGAGCGCGTCCAGGGTCTCCCGGCTGCCGCCCGTGGCCGAGATCGGGACGACGAGGGTGCCGGGGGTCGCGGGGTAGGTGGCGGCGGCGGAGGCGTAGTCGGCGTAGGCGTCGATCCCGGCGGCGCGCAGCCGGAGGGCGGCCACCCCGGCGGCGTACCGGGAGCTGCCCATGCCGAGGAACAGCACCCGCTCGACACCGGGCGGCAGGCCCTCGAACGGGTCGCGGGCGGCCAGCTCGCCGGCCAGCGCCTCCAGGGCGTCGGGCTTGGCCTCCAGGTCGGCCAGGAACAGCTCGGGGTTCAACAGATCTCCAGGTGGTGCTCGGTGCCGCGCGGCGGGCGCGGCGAGCTTCGGGTGGGTTCAGGGATACCAGGTGCGCAGGACCCCCATCGGGGCGTAGCGCCAGCGGGGCAGGTGGCGGGCCGCGTACACCAGCTCACGGCACTCCTGCTCGACCTCGAACGGCCGCAGCAGCGCCTCGTCCAGCAGCTCGGGCCGTCCGCGCTCGGCCAGGCGGTGGCGGTAGGCGGACAGCATGGCCTCGCGGGTCTCGCGTGCCCAGCGGGCGGCGTGCTCCGGCGGCGTGCCGCGTCTCCTGACGGCCACCTGGGCGACGTGGTCGAGGCTCGTGGCGAGCTGGGCGACGTCCCGGGCGGCCGGCTGGTACGGCTCGGCGCCGGTCACGGTCGGGTTGCCGTCGAAGTCGATCACGGAGTAGCCGTCGCGCCACCGGAGGATCTGACCCACGTGCAGGTCGCCGTGGATCCGGATCAGCGGCGTGGGTCCGAGGGGCCGATGCAGGGGCTCCAGCTCGCGGCGCAGGGTGGCCTCCCGGGTCGCCAGCCACGCGCCGTCCTCCCCGTCGGTCAGCGCCAGCGCCTCCCGCAGCGCCTCCTCCGCCCGCGCCCCGTAACGACCCGCGTCCCCGTGCGCGTGGGCAACGGTGGCCGGCTCAGGGGCCGGCTCAGGGGCCGGCGGGCGGAAGGTGGACAGGGCCACGTGCAGGTCGGCGGTCAGGCGGCCGAGGTCGCGCGCGAACGACGTGCGCCCGGCCTCGGCCTCGTCCACGCACCACTCCCACCCGTCGCGCGCCTCCGGCAGGTAACCGGTCACGAGCGCCAGCAGCACCTCACCCGTAGAACCCGCAGCGCCCGCAGCGCTCGACTTTTCGCGCAAAGTCAGGGCGGCGTACGGCGGGGCGATCTCTTCGAAACCGCTCGCGGCCAGGTGTGCGAGGACGTCTGGGGCCGGATGCGGCAGTGGCGCCGGGGGTGTCAGCCACTTGACGACGACCCGATCACTCACCACCACCGAATAGTTTGTCTGATCGACGTGCTCTCCGAAGTCGCGTTCAGCCGGGACCCCGGTGTCGGCGGCGGCTTCGCCGTGCGAGAGGCTGGGCAGCGGGCCGAGCCGGCGTACGGCGAAGGGTGCGGGCACGTCGTCCGCCAACGACGCGACGAGCGCAGCTGTGAGGCCGCGATCCCGCTGTGTGAGGGGATTCTCACCGACGGAGATCAACCGGTCCCATATTGAATCGGGATTCAACAGCATGACCAAACTTCCAGGTGGCAATGTCCTGAAAAGTCTTGCTCATGTTGATTTCTGCTGCAACACTCCTGCTCTGGTCTGCCGTGTCCGTTGGTCGCGCGACCCCTCGTCCCTCGTCATCAGAAGGAGTAGCGGCCTTGTCCCGATTCCGGTTCACCCGTCGTCTTCCGGCCGTCGTAGCGGTGGCCGGCCTCGCGCTCGCCGTGGCGGCGTGCGGTGGTGAGTCGTCGAGCAGCGGCGCGGATTCGGCTCCGAAAGCCGAGGCTGACCAGCTCAACCCCAACGCGGACCTGAGCAAGCAGTCGATCAGCGTCACGGTGTGGGACGGGTACACGCCGGAGGAGCTGCCCCAGAAGGTCAAGGAGAAGCTCAAGGTCCAGGACATGAAGGTCGCCCTGCACGCCACCAACGAGGAGGCGATGACCAAGCTCACCGCCGGCGGCGACAGCGGCATCGACGTGGCGTTCGTGTCCGGCCAGTACGCCCAGGCGCTCAACGAGCAGGGCCTGCTGGAGCCGATCCACCCCGAGCTGATCCCCAACCTGTCGAACCTCTACCCCGAGGCCACCCAGCTCTCCTACGACAAGGGCAACAAGTACTCCGTGCCCTACACCTGGGGCACCACCGGCATCTGCTTCCGCAGCGACCTGGTGAAGGCCAAGCCGACGAGCTGGAACGACCTGCTCAACCCGCCGGCGTGGGCCGACAAGAAGGTCACCATGATGACCACCGAGCGCTGGCTGGCCCTGCCCGCCCTCAAGGCGCTCGGCTACTCGGTCAACACCGACAAGGACGACGAGATCGCCAAGGCCAAGGAGCTGCTGCTCAAGGCCAAGCCGCACCTGCTCGGGTACGACGACACCACCTTCGGCGACAAGCTGAAGAGCGGCGAGGCGATCATGGTCGAGGCGTGGGACGGCTGGTGCCCGACGACCGACGAGAAGCAGAACATCGAGTTCGTCGTGCCGAAGGAGGGCAGCGACCTCTGGGTGGACACCATGGTGATCATGAAGTCCTCCAAGAACAAGGAGGCCGCGCACGCCTTCATCAACTACATCCTCGACCCGGAGATTCACAGCTGGGCGGCCGTGAACATCAACTACAAGGTCCCCAACAAGGCGGCCATGGACAAGGTGAGCCCGCCCAAGGGCTCGCTGCTCGGCATCAAGCCCGCGGAGCTGCTCAACGGCGAGTCGATCATCGACCTGGGGCAGGCGTCGACCAAGTTCACGCGCCTGTCGACCGAGGTCAGGGCACAGTGACGCGGTGATGTCCCCGGCTAGGACCCGGCCGGCGACCGCCCTGATGGTGCGGCGCCGGCTGGGCGCGTTCGTCTTCCTGACCCCCGGCCTCGCCTATCTCGTCGTGCTGCTGCTGGTGCCGCTGGCGCTGGTGCTGAGCTACGTGTTCTTCCAGCGCGGCCGCTTCGGTGGGGTCGTCTACGAGTTCACCACCGAGAACTTCTCCCGCCTGATGGACCCGCTCTACCTGCGGGTGCTCGGCGAGTCGCTGCAGATCGCGGCGCTGACGACGGTGATCGCGCTCGCGCTCGGCTATCCCACGGCGTACCTGATCGCCCGGCTGCCCCGGAAGTGGAAGACGGTCGCGCTCGTCGCGATCGTGCTCCCGTTCTGGACGAACTTCATCATCCGCATGTACGCCTGGATCATCCTGCTCAACGGTCCCGGCCTGATCAACTCGGCGTTGAAGAGCCTCGGTCTCGGCCCGTTCGAGCTGCTCTACAACCAGGGCGCCATCGTCACGGGGCTGGTCTACTCGTACCTGCCGCTCATGGTGCTGCCGCTCTACGCGGCCATCGAGAAGCTCGACCCCCAGTTGCGCGAGGCGTCGGCGAACCTCGGCGCGTCCGGGTTCACCACCTTCCGCAAGGTCACGCTGCCGCTGACCGTCCCCGGGGTGCTGACCGGCTGCCTGTTCGTGTTCGTGCCGAGCTTCGGCAACTTCGTCATCCCGGAGATGCTGGGCGGCGGCAAGTCGGTCATGGTGGGCAACCTGATCCGCACGGAGTTCCTCCAGGCCCGGGACTGGCCGTTCGGCTCGGCGCTGGCGCTCGCGCTGGTCGCCGTGCTGGTCGTGCTGCTCCTCGCGCAGGCGTGGGTGGCCCGCCGTGCGTAGGTCGAGGCTGCTGTACGTCCCGTTCTGGGCGACGATCGTCTTCCTGTACGCGCCGATCGCCGTGGTCGTCGCGATGTCCTTCAACTCCGGCAAGTCGGCCTACACCTACGAGGGTTTCAGCCTCAAGTGGTACGGCGTGCTGGCACAGGACCAGCGGGTCCTCGACGGCCTGCTGAACACGCTGATCGTGGCGGCGGGCTCCACCGTGATCGCCACGGTGCTCGGCACGCTGCTGGCCGTC
Source organism: Nonomuraea sp. NPDC050691 (assembly GCF_040654455.1). Lineage (NCBI taxonomy): Bacteria > Bacillati > Actinomycetota > Actinomycetes > Streptosporangiales > Streptosporangiaceae > Nonomuraea > Nonomuraea sp. NPDC050691. Next base: position 18,998 of record NZ_JBFAIA010000105.1, on the reverse strand, counting down.
GGCATGGCCCGCCACACCCGCTCGCGCGCGCTCGACGCGGTCGCGCTGCTGCCGGCGGTGCTGCCCGACCTCGTGCTCGCGATCGGCCTGCTGCTGTTCTACGGCCTGATTCAACTCACGCTCGGCCTGTACTCGGTCATCCTCGCCCACGGCGTGTTCGCGATGGCGTTCGTGGCGGCCGTGGTCCGCACCCGGCTGGCGAACACCGACACGTCGCTGGAGGAGGCCTCGCGCGACCTCGGCGCGGGACCGGTCACCACGTTCATGAAGGTCACCCTCCCGCAGCTCGCCCCCGGCATCCTGGCGGGCGCGATGCTGGCGTTCACGCTGTCGCTCGACGAGTTCGTGATCGCCTTCTTCACGATCGGCAACCTCCAGCAGACGCTGCCGATCGTCATCTACTCGATGATCCGGTTCGGGGTGACCCCCGAGATCAACGCGCTCGGCGCGATCCTCCTGCTGGTGAGCTTCACCGCGGTGATCGCGGGCCAGCGCATGACCAAGATCGGCGAAGCACGTGCTCAAGATTGACGGCATCACCCGCAGGTTCGGCCAGGTCACCGCGCTCGACGGTGTCTCCCTGGAGATCGGGCAGGGCGAGTTCTTCGCGCTGCTCGGCCCGTCCGGCTGCGGCAAGACGACGCTGCTGCGCATCATCGCGGGGTTCGAGACGCCCGACTCCGGCACAGTGACGCTCGACGGCGACGACCTGCTCGCGCTGCCGCCGAACCGCCGGCCGATCAGCCTCATGTTCCAGTCGTACGCGCTGTTCCCGCACATGAGCGTGGCGAAGAACGTCGCGTACGGGCTGGAGCGCGAGAAGCTGCCCCGGGAGGAGATCAGGCGGCGCGTCGGCGAGGTGCTGGAGACCGTGGGCCTGTCGGCGCACGGCGACCGCAGGCCCGCGCAGCTGTCCGGCGGCCAGCGCCAGCGCGTCGCGCTGGCCCGCTCCATCGTCAAGCGGCCCCGCCTGCTCCTGCTCGACGAGCCGCTGTCGGCGCTGGACAAGAAGGTCCGCGCCGACATGCAGCTGGAGCTGAAGCGGCTCCAGAACGAGGTCGGCATCACGTTCGTGGTCGTCACGCACGACCAGGAGGAGGCCATGTCGCTGGCCGACCGGATCGCGGTCTTCGACAGCGGCAGCGTCCGCCAGGTGGACGAGCCGGTCGCCCTGTACGAGCGGCCACGCAACCCGTTCGTCGCGGGCTTCGTCGGCGCCAACAACCTGTTCGAGGGCAAGGTCCGGGCGGCCGGGCTGGACGCGGGCGAGCTCGGCGAGCTGGTCGGCACCCCGCTGGACGGGCTGACGGACGGCGCCGACGCGCTGCTGTGCGTGCGACCCGAGAAGATCGCGCTGCGCGAGGTCCCCGAGGAGGCCGCCAGCCTGGACGCCGAGCCCGCCGCGAAGCCGGAGGAGCCCGCCGGGGGGCTGGAGGGCGCCGTGCTGGACGTCAGCTTCTACGGGGGCGTCTCCCACCTCTCGGTGGACGTGCCGGGCCACGCCAGACCGGTGCTGGTGGCCGTGCAGGGCGCGAGCGCCGTGCGGCCGGGCGCGAAGGCGCGCCTCACCTGGGACGCCCGCGACGCCGTCGTCATCCCCGTCCCGTCATGACCGGCCCCGCCGGGAACGGCCGGCTCGCGTGCGGCTCAGGCGACGAGGTCGTTGCCCGTCGCCGTGCGTGCGTAGGACAGGATCAGCTCGGCCGCCTCCTCGGGCCCGATCACCGGGTGCCGGGCCGTGATGCGGTAGCCGTAGGCGTCCTCCAGCGCCACCAGGTTGCGCGCCAGCGACAGCGAGTCGCCGCTGAGCCGGAACACGCCGAGCGCCGCGCCCGTGTCGAGGATCGACTGGTACATCGACACCTGCCGGTCGTACAGGGAGGTGAGCAGCACCCCGTAGACCCGGTTGCGGCCGGCGGCTCCGCCGAGCTCGTTGAGCAGCCGCACGTCGGGGTCGAGCGGCCCGGTGGGCAGCCCGGAGCGGATCGTCATGACAAGCTTGCTGACCGGGTCGGTCACGGTGGCGAGCTGGCGCAGCCGCTGCTCGTAGAAGCGCTCCATGCCGGCGTGCTGGGCCTCGACCAGCAGCTCGCTCAGGTCGGGATAGTGGTAGAGCACGGCGCCCGAGGTCAGGCCCGCCTCCTCGGCGACGTGGGAGAGCTGGACGCCGTCGACGCCGTGGCGGATGATGGCGCGGCGCGCCGCCTCGATCAGGTCGATGCGCCGGTCGGTGCGGCTCTTGCGCTGGGCCATGCTCACCACCTCGTTCCCCCGAGCTGTTCGGCTCCCGTTCAGGAAGCCGTGACCATAGTGCCTTGAAGTTGACCTTTACGCTAGATGAGTATTTGAATTCACGTTCAACTAGTTCGCCCCCTCCGGAGTAGCGTGATGTCTCTCACGATCCTGTTCATGCCAGAAAGCGCCTACGGGCCGACCAACAACTCCATCGGCATCGGCGACATCCTGCGTCGTCGCGGTCACCGCGTCGTGTTCGCCGCCGAGGCGTCCTGGAAGGGCAAGCTGGAGGCCCTCGGCTTCGAGGAGGACCTGGTCGACCTCGCGCCCCCGGCCGAGGAGGAGCAGGACGCGGGGCAGTTCTGGAAGGACTTCATCCGCGAGACCGCGCCGGAGTACCGCAAGAGCACGCTGGAGCAGCTGGAGACGGTCACCAAGCCGATCTGGGAGTCGCTCATCGACGGCGTGAAGTACTGCGAGCCGCAGCTCAAGGCGATCATCGAGCGGGTCCAGCCGGACATCATCGTCGAGGACAACGTCATCACGTTCCCGGCCCTGCTCACCGGGGGCCGCAAGTTCGTCCGCATCGTCTCCTGCAACCCGCTGGAGGTGCGCGGCGAGAACGTCGCGCCGGTCTTCTCCGGCCTGCCCGCCGGCGACCGCGGCGAGTGGGACGCCTTCCGCGCCGAGTACGAGCGCACCCACCGCGAGCTGTGGACGGCCTTCAACGAGTGGTGCGTCGAGCAGGGCACCGAGCCGCTGCCCGACCTGGACTTCATCCACGAGGGCGACCTGAACCTCTACGTCTTCCCGGAGATCCTCGACTACACCGCCGAGCGCCCGCTCGGCCCCACGTGGCACCGGCTCGACTCGTCCGTCCGCGAGACCGACGAGGCGTTCGAGCTCCCCTTCCAGCGGGGCGAGGGCGCGCTGGTCTACTTCTCGCTCGGCTCGCTCGGCTCCTCCGACGTGGAGCTGATGCAGCGGGTGATCGACGTGCTGGCCACCACCCCGCACCAGTACATCGTCTCCAAGGGCCCCCTGCACGAGGAGATCAAGCTCGCCGACAACATGTGGGGCGCCGAGTTCCTGCCGCAGACGAAGATCATCCCGCTCTGCGACCTGGTCATCACCCACGGCGGCAACAACACCACCACCGAGGCCGTGCACTTCGGCAAGCCGATGATCCTGCTGCCGCTGTTCTGGGACCAGTACGACAACGCCCAGCGTGTCCACGAGCTCGGCTACGGCGTCCGGCTGTCCACCTACGCCTTCACGGACGAGGAGCTGACGGGAGCCGTGGAGCGCCTGCTCGGCGACGCCGAGCTGCGCGCCCGGCTGGAGGCGGCGGGCGAGGAGATCCGCCGCCGCGACGGCCTGCGCAAGGCGGCCGACCTCATCGAGCGGCTCGGCCAGGACTAGCCGGACCGGGAACGACGACCGGGCCGGCGAGAGCCGGCCAGGAGCGAGAACCATGCGTGAACTGATCAACCCGGCGACCGGCGACCTGACGGACCGCGTCCCGGACACCCCCGTCGAGAACGTGGCGGCGGCCGTCGCCGCCGCCCGCGCCGCCTTCGCCGAATGGGCCGAGGCGACCCCGGGCGAGCGGGCGCGGCTGCTGCTGCGCGTGGCCGACCTGGTCGAGGCCGACAGCGACGAGCTGACCCGGCTGGAGGTGGAGGACACCGGCAAGCCGGCCGCCGTCGTGCGCGACGGCGAGCTGCCGTTCGCCGTCGACAACCTGCGCTTCTTCGCGGGCGCGGCGCGTTCCCTGGAGGGCACGGGTGCCGGGGTGTTCAGCCGCGGCTACACCTCGATCATGGTGCGCCGGCCCGTCGGGGTCGTCGGCTCGATCGCGCCGTGGAACTTCCCGCTGGTCATGGCGATCTGGAAGCTGGGACCGGCCATCGCCGCGGGCAACGCCGTGGTGATCAAGCCGGCCCCGCAGACGCCGCGCTCCACGCTGCGCCTGGCCGAGCTGTTCGCCGAGGCGGGCGCCCCCCGCGGCCTGGTGCAGGTCGTCACGGGTGACGCCGAGGTGGGGGAGGCGCTGGTCACCGACCCGGGCGTGGACATGGTGAGCGTCACGGGCTCGACCGAGACCGGCCGGGCCGTCATGACCGGTGCGGCCCGGACGCTGAAGCGGGTCCACCTGGAGCTCGGCGGCAAGGCGCCGGCGCTGGTGTTCGACGACGCGGACCTCAGCGCGATGGCCACCGGCGTGGCGATGGGGGCGACGTACAACACGGGCCAGGACTGCACGGCGGCCACCCGCGTCTACGTGGACCGGCGGGTGCACGACGCGGCGGTCGAGGCGATTCGGGCGACTCTTGCCGAAATCGTGACCGGAGACCCGTGGGACGCCGCCACTGACATCGGGCCGCTCATCTCGGCCGCGCACCGTGATCGCGTACACGGGTTCGTGCAGCGTGCGGGCGGGAAGGTGCTCCACGGCGGCGCTCCGGTCGAGGGGCCGGGCTTCTACTACCCGCCCACGCTGGTGACCGGGGTGGATCAGAACAGCGATATCGTGCAAGGGGAACTTTTCGGTCCCGTCCTCGTGGTCCTGCCCTTCGATGGCGAGGACGAGGCCGTCCGGCTCGCCAACGACACGCGCTACGGCCTGGCCTCCTCGGTGTGGTCGCGAGACGTCGCCCGGGCGATGCGGGTCTCGCATCGTCTCGATGTGGGCGTGACGTGGGTGAACGACCACCTGCCCATCGCCAGCGAAGCTCCGCACGGCGGGGTCAAGGGCAGCGGGTTCGGCAAGGACATGAGCCAGGAGGCGGTGCAGGAATACGCGGTGACCCGTCACCTGATGGTCAAGCACGCGGCGCCGGCGGAGCGGGACTCGTTCCGGCCCGCCTGAAGAGACGCCTGAAGAAGACGCGCGGTGATATGCGACCCAAACGGCACGTCTGGTCGCATTTGATGGGATATGTCCGGTTGGCTGATCTGGTACGGGTTGTGTTCCAATTACCCAGCCCGCACAAATCCCATGCGCCCCAAGCGTGTCAGATTTTTCGAGCACGTACGGCGAGAGGTTGCGAGAGTCAGTGAGGACCGATAACCCCAGGCACACCAGGCCGGAGGAGTACACAGGCGGCCGGTTCCGGCTGGGGAACTGGCGCGTGCGCACCAGGCTGGTCGCGCTGATCCTCATCCCGACCGTCGTCGGCGTGCTCCTCGCCGGCGTCCAGCTGGCCAACTCGATCGCCACCAGCGCCGAGTACCGCCGGCTCACCCAGATCGCCGAACTGGTCCAGTCCGTCGGGGCGATGTCCGACGAACTCGGCAAGGAGCGGACGCTCACGGCGTGGTACATCGCCGAGGGCCGCCGCTCCTCCCGCCGGGCCCAGCTCAACACCCAGCGCGACGCGGTCAACGCGGTCCGCAAGCGTGTGCTGGCGGCCGTGTCGGCGCTCGACGCCTCCCACTCGCCGCGCGCCCTGGAGGAGGCGGAGGAGATCCGCCGCTGGCTCACCGGCCTCGACGGCCTGCGCCAGTCGATCGCCCAGAGCGGCAGCGCCCCGCCCCGAGCCGCCCTGCGCACCTTCAGCTCCATGATCGAGGTCATGAGCAAGCTCCAGGACGAGCTGGCCGGCGGCGCCGAGAACGACGCCATCGGCGAGGACGTCGTCGCCCTCGGAGCCCTCCAGAGGGCGAAGGAAGAGGTCTCCCGCCAGCAGGGCATCCTCGTCGTCGCCCTCGTGGAGCGCAAGCTCGACTACGACGACCTGTCCGACTTCCTCGGCTCCTGGAACCGCCAGCAGCAGGAGCTCGCCACCTTCGAGGAGGAGGCGGGCAGCAAGGACCTCCAGGCGTACCGCAAGACCATGCGCGGCCAGCAGATCGACCGCGCCGACGCCATGCGCCAGCGCGCCCTGGCCCAGCTGCGCGAGTACAAGACCATCCGCGACCTCGACATCACCGCCACCCCGCGCCGCGAGCTCAACCTCTGGTACGAGAGCACCTCGCTCCAGGTCAGCGTCCTGCGCAAGGTCGAGGACGGCTTGATGACGCGGGTCGTGACCGAGACCCGTGGGCTGAGCGACGCCGAGCAGCGCAGCGCCATCATCTCCGGCGCGATGATCCTCGTGCTGCTGCTCCTCGTCCTGTGGTTCACCACCCGCGTGGCCGGTTCGCTGGTGCGCCCGCTGCGCCGCCTGCGCGCCGAGGCGCTCCAGGTGGCCACCACCCGGCTGCCCGAGACCGTCCGCGTGCTGCGCGAGTCGGGCGACGGCGCCGCGCTGCCCGAGGTCCCCTCGATCGGCGTCAACACCCGCGACGAGATCGGGGAAGTGGCCCGGGCCTTCGACGAGGTCCACCGCGAGGCGATCCGGCTGGCCGGCGACGAGGCCAAGCTGCGCGCCAACGTCAACGCCATGTTCGTCAACCTCTCCCGCCGCAGCCAGACGCTGGTCGAGCGGCAGCTCCAGCTCATCGAGGGCCTGGAGCAGGGTGAGGAGGACGAGAACCGGCTCGCCAACCTGTTCCGGCTCGACCACCTGGCCACCCGCATGCGGCGCAACAGCGAGAACCTCCTGGTCCTCGCCGGCCAGGATGCCGCCCGCAAGTGGAGCGAGCCGGTGCCCCTGGTCGACGTCGCGCGCGCCTCGCTGTCCGAGGTCGAGAACTACGAGCGGGTCCAGATCCAGATCCCCTCGGGCGTGCAGATCGCCGGACCGGCCGTCACCGACGCCGTCCACCTGCTCGCCGAGCTGATCGAGAACGCCATCTCCTTCTCCCCGCGCGAGAGCAAGGTGCAGGTCACCAGCTCGCCCGTCGACGGCGGCGTGCTCGTGACGATCAACGACCTGGGCATCGGCATGTCGGGCGACGAGCTGGCCGAGGCCAACTGGCGCCTGGCCAACCCGCCGGTGGTGGACGTCGCCGTCTCCCGCCGCATGGGCCTGTTCGTGGTCGGCCGCCTGGCGCTGCGCCACGGCGTCGGCGTCCAGCTCCGCATGCGTGAGACCGGCGGCCTGAGCGCCCTCGTCATGCTGCCCAACACGCTCATCGTGGGCGCCCAGGGCGCGGGCGGCGTGCCGCAGCAGCGCGGCCAGTACGAGGCGTTCACCGACTTCGACCCGAGCATGTTCGGCGAGCCCTCCTTCGAGAACGCCTCCTCCAACGGCAGCGGCGCCTACGCCTCGCCGGCCGCTCTGGCCGACCCCCGCTCCGACGCGCCGGTCGACACCGAGTGGCCCGGCTCGCTGCCCGCACCCGGCACCGGCAACTGGCCCTCGTTCGCCGAGGAGCCGCCGCGGCAGGACGAGCAGCGCTGGCCCGCCTTCGGCGACGAGCAGCCGGCCGCCGCCCAGGAGGACCGCTGGTCGTCGTACGCCGACCCGGCGCCCGCCCAGGACGTACCCAACTGGCCGTCGTTCGCCACCGAGCCGCCCCCGCCGGGCGCGCAGCAGGACGAGCCGCGCTGGCCGTCCTTCGCCACCGAGCCGCCTCCCATGCGCGAGGAGCAGGAGACGCGGTGGCCGTCGTTCGGCGAGCAGCCGGCCTCCTCGCTGTTCACCCCCGCGGAGCCGGTCCGCCCCTACGGTGACGACCCGTCCCGCTCGCCCTACGGCGACGACCCGCGCTCGCCGTTCGGCGAGGACCCGTCCCGTTCGCCCTACGGCGACGAGCCGGTCCGGTCGTCCTACGGTGACGACGCGTCAAGGTCGTCCTTCGGTGACGACGCGTCAAGGTCGTCCTTCGGTGACGACGCGTCAAGGTCGTCCTTCGGTGACGACGGCGGCGCGCCGTTCGGCGACGAGTACCGCTGGCCCTCCTTCGCCGAGACGGTCAAGCCGGCCGACTCCTTCGCGCCCAACGGGCAGCAGGGCTTCGACCCGTTCGGCCCGGGCGAGTACTCCTCGCAGGACCTGACCGGCCCCCTGCCGGTGGTCCGCGGCTCGGCGATGGAGCCGCCGAGCGAGGAGTTCCTGCCCATCTTCTCGTCGGTGGGCTCCGACTGGTTCCGCAAGCCCGACCCCGAGGTGCTCAGGCCCCGCGAGCCGGAGCTCGAGGAGCCGGAGACGGCCGTGCAGCCCGCGGTGCGCCTCGACGGCCCGCCGCCGGCCCCGCCGCTCCCGCAGCGGGGCGCCCCGGACGGCCAGCAGGAGAGCCTGAGCCCCTCCGGGCTTCCGCGCCGCCGTCCCGGCGAGTCGGGCGCGGGCGCCGCGTGGTCGTCGCCGGCCGACAGCGGCTTCCAGGCCGCGCAGGCCGCCGCCCAGCCCGCGCAGGGCGGCACGACGTCCTCGGGCCTGCCCCGCCGCGTGCCGAAGGCCAACCTGGTGCCCGGTACGGCGAGCCTGGCCGAGCCGCAGGCGTCGTCACCGGCGCCGCAGATCTCTCCCGACAGGTTGCGGAGCCGGCTCTCCAGCTTCCAACAGGGTGTACGACAAGGCCGCGCGTTCACCCGCGGAGAAGAGAACGAGGAGGAGAAATGAGAGAACTGAGCCAGGGCGCGCGTGGCATCAGCTGGCTGATCACTGACTTCGTCAACAACGTGCCAGGCGTCGCTCACACTGTCGTGGTCTCGTCGGACGGCCTGCCACTGGCGTTCTCCGAGGGTTTCCCGAAGGACCGGGCGGACCAGCTCGCCGCGGTCGCCTCGGGTGTCATCAGCCTGACGCAGGGCGCGGCCCGCGTCTTCGAGGGCGGTATGGTCAGCCAGACCGTCATCGAGATGCAGCGCGGCCTGCTGATGATCATGTCTATCAGCGACGGCTCCTGCCTGGCTGTGCTGGCCGCGCCCGATTGCGACATGGGCCTGGTGGCCTACCAGATGACGCTGCTCGTCGAGCGCGCGGGCCAGGTGTTGACGCCTGCCGTACGTGCCGAGCTGCAGGCGGCCCGCCCCCGTTAGCGGGCGGTGACAGGAGAAGATGGTGTCAGGTCAGGGTTGGGCTGGTGATAGCACTCCGCCGCATCCGGCGGCTCCACGTCCGCAGAAGTCGAGCTCCTTGGTACGGCCCTATGCCGTGACAGGGGGGCGCACGGCGCCTCGGATGAAGTTCGCCATGGAGGCGCTGGTGTCCTCCGTGACGTCGGAATACCAAGACATATCTCTGCTGAGTCCGGAGTATCAGGCGATCATTCAACTGACCCGGAACGTCAGGTCGGTTGCTGAGATCTCGGCCCTCTTACGCCAGCCTTTGGGCGTGGTCCGGGTGCTGATCGCCGACATGGCGTCCGAAGGCCTGATCCGCGTGCACCAGCCTGCGCTGGACGCGGGAAAGCCGGACCTCAACTTGCTCGAAAGGGTGCTCAGTGGACTTCGCAGGCTCTAGCGCCGGGCTGACCTCGACGAAGATCGTCGTGGCCGGCGGGTTCGGCGTGGGCAAGACGACGTTCGTGGGTGCGGTCTCGGAGATCCTCCCGCTCACCACGGAGGCGGTGATGACGGACGCGTCGGCCGGGGTCGACGACGTCTCGCTCACACCGAACAAGACCACCACGACCGTCGCCATGGACTTCGGCCGCGTCTCGCTGGACCGGGACCTGATCCTCTACCTGTTCGGCACGCCCGGACAGCACCGGTTCTGGTTCATGTGGGACGACCTGGTGCGCGGCGCGATCGGCGCCGTGGTGCTCGCGGACACGCGGCGCCTGGCCGACAGCTTCCCCGCGATCGACTACTTCGAGGAGGCGAAGCTGCCGTTCGTCATCGGCATCAACGGCTGGGACGGGCACTTCAACCACCACGACGACGAGATCCGCGAGGCGCTGTCGCTGAGCCCGCACACGCCCATCGTCCGGCTGGACGCCCGGGTTCGCGAGTCGGTGAAGAGCACGCTGATCACGCTGGTGGAGCACGCGCTGACGCGACACAGCCACCTGCCCGCCTGACCTCCGGCGCGGCACACCCCGCCCGTACGACGAACGCCGCCGGACCATCGGTCCGGCGGCGTTCGTCGTTGTCCGTCCTGTTCAGGTGGCGGATCGACCTGGAGATCGTCTTCCGGCCTGATCGGATCGGCGAGCGGGAGGAGGTCAGGCGGGGGCGGCGACGTCCACCCCGCGCACCAGGCGGCCGACCTCGGCCCGCAGGCGCACGAAATGGGGGTGCTCCCGGGTGGTGATCTGGTCGCGGGGCCCCGGCAGGTCCACCCGCAGGTCACCCACCACGTGCGCGGGCGCCTTGGACAGCACCACGACGCGGTCGCCGACGTAGACGCTCTCGTCGATGTCGTGGGTGATGAGCACGATCGTCATGCGGTGGTGGCCGCGCACCTTGAGGACGAGGTCCTCCAGGTCCTCGCGGGTCTGGGCGTCCACCGAGCCGAACGGCTCGTCCATGAGCATGAGGCTGGGCCGGTAGGCCAGGGCGCGGGCGATCGCGACCCGCTGCTGCATGCCGCCGGAGAGCTGGAACGGGTACTTGTCGGCCGCGCCGAGCAGGCCCACCGACTCCAGCGCCTCCTGGGCCGCCTCCCGCCGGGCCCGCTTGTCCAGGTCCCTGCGGCGCAGCGGCAGCGCGACGTTGTCGGCCACCGACATCCAGGGGAACAGGGACCGGCTGTAGTCCTGGAAGACCACGGCCAGGTTGTCGGGCGTCTGGCGCACCAGCTTGCCGTCGACCCGGATCTCGCCGCCCGTGGGGGTGATCAGTCCGGCGATCGAGCGGAGCAGCGTGGACTTGCCGCATCCGGAGGGGCCCACGATGCACAGGAGCTCGCCCTCGGCGACGCTGAGCTTGAGCCCGTCGATGGCGCGGTGCTCGTTGGGACTGCCGGGACCGTAAACGTGCGTGAGGTTGTCTATCTCGAGCAAGTGACGTCCTAGGACAGACGAATCCGGCGATAACAGGCTGACTCTACCGAAGTCAGTGATCGTTTGGACATGAAGACGGTCATTCCCGGGCCCTCCGGGTCAGGCCACCGGGCGGCGCAGGTAGCGGCCGACAGGACGGCCGACGATCTTGCCGGTGTCGAGCACGTGGTGGCCCCGCACGAACGTGTCGGTGACCTTGGCGGTCAGCTCGAACCCCTCGAACGGCGTGTACTCCTGGGCCGACTCCGAGTCCTCCGCCCGCACGGTCCAGGTGGCGTCCGGGTCCACCAGGCAGATGTCGGCGTCGAAGCCCGGGGCGATTGTGCCCTTGGTGCGCAGGCCGTACCTGCGGGCCGGGTTCCACGAGGTGAGCGCGGCGATGCGGCCCCACGACAGGCCCCGGCGGCGGCCCTCGGTGACGAGGCCGGGCAGCAGGTACTCGGCGCCGCCGAAGCCGGCCTTGGCCAGGAACACGTCCTCGGCCGGGGCGCCGAACTTCAGCTCCTCCCGGCAGCAGGCGTGGTCGCTGACGACCCAGTCGACCGTGCCGTCGAGCACGTACTCCCACAGCGCCTCCACGTCCTCGCGGGGCCTGATCGGCGGGTTGACCTTGGCGCCGATGCCGCTGGCCGTCTCGATGTCGGTCAGCAGGTGCCCGATCGTCACCTCGCGGCGGAAGTCGATGTGGGGGAACGTGCGGGCCATCCGCACGGCCGCGTCGACGGCCTTGCGGGAGGACAGGTGGAGCAGGTTGACGTTGCCGAGACCGGTCTCGTGGGCCAGGTAGGAGGCGATGAACACGGCCAGCCCCTCGGAGTGGGGCGGGCGCGAGGCGCTGTAGGCGGCCAGGCCGCTCAGGTCACCGGCCTCCTCCACCAGCCGCGTGTACGCGGTCATGATCTCGGCGGTCTCGCAGTGCAGCGACAGCGAGATCTCGCTGGCCAGCTCGGGGAACCGCTCCCTGGCCGCCTGCACGCCGCGCATGACGAACTCGAAGTGGGCGTAGTCGTAGCGCTCGCCCTCGGGCAGCATGAGGAAGGCGCTCTGGTCGGCCGAGCGGCCGTGCAGCCCGTGCCCGCCGTAGAACATGAAGATCTTGAACGACGGCACACCGAACCGCTCGACCAGGTCGGGCAGCTCGCCGATGTGGCCGCGGGACATCGGCGCCAGGTGGAAGCCGTAGTCCACGTAGGCCCGGTCCTCGGCCAGCGCCAGCACCTCGGGGAAGAAGTCGGCGTAGGAGCCGCCCCGGTTGAGGTAGTACATGCCGGTGCGCATGTAGGTGAGCGCGGTCGTCACCCCGCCCTGGGCGCAGGCGCGGCTCTCCGAGCCGGCGTCCTCGGTCAGCGGGTTGTAGATCCCCCAGTGCTGGTGGGCGTCCACCACGCCGGGGAACGCGAGGCGTCCGGCCCCCTCGATCACCTCGGGGACGCCCTCCGCGGGCAGCCCCGGCGCGACCCGGTCCACACGCCCGCCGGTCACGGCGATGTCGGCCAGGACGGGCTCGTTCCGGTCATGCGTCACGACCCGCACGTTCTTCAGCAGCAGGTCCGTCACATCCGCCTCCTACACGGTACGGCGGGCTCCCCGGTGCCAGGTCAGCACGCGGCGCTCCGCCATGAGGAACAGGGAGTTGAGGGCGTAGCCGAGGACGCCGAGCACCACCACGCCCGCCCACAGCCCGGGCATGTCGGCGTTGTTGCTCGCCGTGCTCAGCAGGTAGCCGATGCCGTCGGTGCTGCCCTTCAGCTCGGAGATGACCATGAGGATGAGCGCGAGCGACACGCTCAGCCGCAGGCCCGCGAAGATCTTCGGGGACGCCGAGGGCAGGATGATGCGGAACAGCCGGAGCCGGGCCGGCACGCCGAAGACCGTGGCCGTCTCCAGCTGGAGGGTGTCCACGTTGCGCGCCCCGTCGATGGAGTTGAGCAGGATCGGCCAGACGACGCCGAACACGATGGTCGCCACCTGCACCTGGGTGCCCATGGTGAACAGCACCAGGAAGACGGGCAGCATCGCGGGCGGCGGCACGGCCCGGCCGAACTCCACGAGCGGGTCCACGTAGTCGGACAGCCAGGCCACCCGGCCGATCGCCACGCCGAGCGCGACCCCGGCGACCACGGCGATGCTCCAGGACCCGACGACCCGGACGAGGCTCGGCACGAAGTTGTCCACGGCCTCCTCGGTCAGGACGTACGGCCCGGAGAACCACCGCTCGTACATCCAGGAGGCGATCCGGGTCGGCGCGGGCAGGTACGGGCTGGCCTGGGCGCGGGCCAGCAGCTCCCAGCCGGCCAGCACCACGGGCACCAGCCACAGCCGCCGGACGAGTTTCGCGATCATGCGTGCCGCCACCGGAAGAGCCGCCGCTCCGCGCGGAGGAGCAGCGTGTTGACGACGAGCCCGACCAGCCCGGCCCACATGAGCGTCGCGATCACGTCGACCATCGCGTCGGCGCCGATGCCGGTGCTCGCCTGGATGAGGAAGGCGCCGATGCCGCCGGCGCCGCCCACGACGTACTCGACGCTGATGGCCAGGATGAGCGTGATCGAGGCGGCCAGCCGGACTCCGGTGAAGATGAACGGCGCCGCGCTCGGCAGGCTGACCCGCCAGATGACCGCGCCGGAGCCGAAGCCGAACGAGCGCAGCGTCTCGGTGGCCACGGGATCGACGTCCCGCACGCCGTACAGGGTGTTGATGAGGATGGGCCAGGACGCGGCGTAGACGATGAGCGCGACCTTGGCGTTGATCTCGGGCTGGAAGAAGAACAGGGCGAGCGGGATCAGCGCGACCGAGGGGATCGGCCGCAGGAACTCGACGACCGCGCGGGTCATCTCCTCCACCACGGGGACGGTGCCGAGCAGCAGGCCGATGGGGACGGCCACGAGCACGGCCAGCGGCAGCCCCACGGCCGCCGCGGTCAGCGTGGAGGCGAGGTCGGTGAGGAACGCGGGGTCGGCGGCGAGCTGCGCCACCCGGGCCAGCGAGGTGGAGGCGGCGGGCAGCCAGGAGATCAGGCCGGTGCGGCCGGCCAGCTCCCAGAGGAGGAGGAAGACCGCGACGCCGGCGGCGTGGCGGAGATACTTCGCGAGACGGGCGCGGGAGGGAACGGTGCGCCCCCTCCGCGCCATGACGGCCGTGCTCGTCATCCCTGGGAGGTGACGATCATCGGAGCGACGTCGATCTTGTTCTTGATGAAGCCGTACTCGAGCATGAGGTCGGCGACGCGCTGGATGCGCTGGGCGCTGAGCGTGGTCGGGTAGTTGCCGAGGTTGATGGTGGCGGCCGTGGCGGCGGGGATCTTGGTGAAGGTGGGCAGGATCTTGGTCACGGCGCTGCGGTCGGTGGCGGCGATGTTCTGGGCCTTCGACATCGCGCGCTGGAAGGCGGCCATCGTCTTGGGGTTGGCGGCCACCCACTTCTCGGTGGCGGCCCAGCCGGTGATCGGCAGGCTCTCCGTGGGGCCGGACATGGTGTCGACCAGCATGGTGGCGCCCAGCTTGTTCTTGGCCTCGCTGACGTAGGGGTCGGTCATCCAGACCGCGTCCACGTCGCCCTTCTGCAGCGCCGTCAGCCAGTTGGTGGTGGGCACCTCGACGTACTGGATGTCCTTGCCGGGAGTCGGGTCAAGGCCGGCGATCTTGAGGTGGGGGTTCATGGTCAGGACGCCGAGGCCCTTGAGCGCGTTCACCCCGATCTTCTTGCCCTTGAGGTCGCCGACCTTCTTGATGGGGGAGTCGCGCCCCACCATGATCCCGAAGGCGCCGGTGGCCCCCTGGTAGGAGTCGGCGATGTACTTGAACTTCTCCAGGCCCTCGCTCTGGATCGTCAGGATGGTGGCGTAGCTGCCGAGGACCACGTCCATGCTGCCGTTGGACAGCTTGGGCAGCACGGCCTGGGGGGCCTGGATGGCCTCGGTCTTCACGTTGAGCCCCTGCTCCTTGAAGAAGCCGCGCTCGATCGCGATGAACAGCGGGGCGGAGTCGGCTCCCGGGTACTGCCCGATGAGCAGGTCGGTCTTCTCCAGTCCGTTGGCGTTGCTCCCACCTCCAGGTTTGGCGTCCGGGCTGGAGCAACTCGTCAGGGCAAGGGTGGCCACCAGTCCGATCAGGGCGATGCGCCCTGCCGCAGCGAGCCTCATGTCGCGTCTCCTTTGAACGGGGGTGATCGACGCTCGACGCACCCCAAAGCGCAGGCAACCCTTGCGCATGGTCCCCCGATTCTGGAAATTATCAATATATATGGCGAAAAAATGATCACACTGTTTTTCTGGAGGTATGTCCAGATATAGGTGATGATATGGCTGGCGTTCATCGAGGACGTGTGGCTACTGTCGGGACGTGGAGACATATGCCAGATGATCGATTGGCCGGTGTGGCCACACCGGCGGTCGAATTATCTGTCTGAACATAAAGAGGTTTTCGGACCACGGGTGCCGGGGGCGGCACGCGGACGAGCACGGGCACTATTCGATCTCTTGCACCAGGCCATCCAAGGAGAGGTTGCGGAGGCCAGTGAGAACTACATTGCCCCCTGCGAACGGCGATTCCGGTTTACCTGCCGAGGCGTCCTTTCCGTCATCCCATACGAGAACAGGGCCGGCGGTCCATGCCGGGCACGCCCGGGGTCCGGGCGGCATCGTGCGCAACTGGCGCGTGCGCACGAAGCTCCTGGTCCTGATCCTCATCCCCACCGTCGCGGCGCTGGCGCTCGGCGGGCTGCGCGTCGTCTCCTCCGTCCAGAGCGCCTCCGAGTACGAGCGCGTGTACCAGACGGCCGTCCTGGCCGGAAAGCTGACCGAGCTGGCTCACGAGACCGAGCTGGAACGCGACCTCACCGCCACCTTCGTCGCCCAGGACCGCAAGGGCGACCGCAACGCGGTGACCGCCCAGTACTCCGCCGTCGACCGGCTGGTCGCCGAGCTCCGCCCCGACGTCGCGGCCCTCGCCGCCTCCGACAGCCCCCTGCGGGCCGAGGCCGTGCGCGTCAAGAACCGCTTCGACGAGCTGCCCAACTCCCGCCGGACCGCGGTCGAGTCCAGGCTGAACGTCGCCTCCGTCATCGAGCTGTACGACCAGTCCATCTCCGACTTCCTCGCCCTCAACGACACCATCGACCAGGGCGCCGTCGACAAGGAGCTCACCGACAGCGTCGCCGGGTTCGCCGCCCTGTCGCGGGCCAAGCAGTACGTGTCGATGCAGCGGGCGCTGCTGGTCTCGGCGCTGGCCGTCGGCCACTTCAGCCAGGACGAGCTGGACGCGTTCATCGCCGCCCGCGCCCAGCGCAACAGCGAGCTGGCCTCCTTCCGCGCGCAGGTGCCGCTCGCGCTGCGCCAGGCCTACGACGACACGGTCAGCGGCCAGGCCGTCGACCGGGCCGAGCTGATCCAGGCCCGTGCCCTGGCCCTGCAGGACTCCGGGCAGCCCCTCACCGACCAGGGGCTCGACCTCGCCAGCGACGGCCAGGCGTGGTTCAGCGCCGTCACCGAGACCATCGACGGCATGCGGCAGGTCGAGCAGCGGGTCGCCGACTCGATCATGCTGCGCAGCCGTACCGTCCAGGTCTCCGAGCAGCAGGGCGCGATGGTCTTCGCGATCGCGATCGCGGTGCTGCTGGTGCTCGTGCTGCTGGTCACCGTGCTGATGGCACGTTCCCTCAGCGGCCCGCTGCGCCGGCTGCGGCGCGAGGCGCTGATGATCGCCGGTCGCCGCCTGCCCGAAACGGTCCAGCGGCTGCGGGATTCGGACAAGGCCGGCGTGGCCGAGGTGGAACCGATCGGCGTGGTCGGCGACGACGAGATCGGCGAGGTCGCCCGGGCCTTCGACGAGGTGCACCGCGAGGCGGTGCGGCTGGCGGGCGAGGAGTCGCGGCTGCGCAGCAATGTCAACGCGATGTTCGTGAACCTGTCGCGGCGCAGCCAGACGCTTGTGGAGCGGCAGATCACGTTGATCGACGGCCTGGAGCAGGGCGAGCAGGACGAGAGTCGGCTGGCGAACCTGTTCAAGCTGGACCACCTGGCCACCCGCATGCGGCGCAACAGCGAGAACCTGCTGGTCCTCGCCGGCCAGGACCCGCCGCGCCGCTGGAGCCAGCCCGTCAAGCTCGTCGACGTGACCCGCGCCTCCCTCTCGGAGGTCGAGAACTACGAGCGGGTGGTCCTCCAGGTCCCGGACGGGGTGTCGGTGGCGGGCCAGGCCGTGAACGACGTCATCCACCTCCTGGCCGAGCTGGTCGAGAACGCGCTGTCATTCTCGCCGCGCGAGACCAGGGTGACGGTGTCGGGCAGCCGCATCGACGGCGGCGGCGTCATGCTGTCCATCACCGACGCGGGCATCGGCATGACCCAGGACGAGCTGGTGCAGGCCAACGAGCGGCTGACCGACGCGCCCACCGTGGACGTGTCGGCCTCCCGCCGCATGGGCCTGTTCGTGGTCGCCCGCCTGGCCCACCGCCACGGCATCCGCGTCCAGCTCCGGCCGCACGCCTCCGGCGGGCTGACCGCCATGGTGCTGCTCCCGGACTCCCTGCTCGGCAACCCGTCGCCCGCGTACGCGAACCCGCCCGGCCCCGCGCAGGAGGACGCCTACAGCGGACCGCAGCTCGCGCCGTCACCCGCGCCCACGCCCACGCCGACCTGGACCGCGGGCGGCTACCAGCCGGGACCCGGCCACCCGTCCTTCCCGTCCGGCCCCGCCCAGCAGAACGGCTGGCCGGCCATGCCGTCGTGGCCGTCCGAGCCCAGCGGCTGGCCGTCGGAGCCGCGCGCCGGGTTCAACACCAACGACTCGTGGCTGCCGCCCCAGAGCCCCGGCTGGAACGCCGACGGCAACGGCCTGCCCCGCAGGCCCGCGCTCGACGACCCCCATCCCTGGGGGGCTCCGGAACCGCCGCCCGACCGTCCCTACGACCGGCCCCTCGGCCGCCCCCTCGACCGGCTGCGCCCGTCGCGCCCCGACTTCCCGGAGACCGACGCCGCCAGCACCGGCCCCATCCCGAGGGTGAACAGCCAGCCCTCCGCCGGTGACGACTACCTGCCGATCTTCGCCGCCGTGGAGTCGGCGTGGTTCGCCAGCGGCGCGAGCTGGGGCTCGTCGAACGCCGACGCCGGCTGGAGCGCGGCGGAGGTCGTGGTGGAGCCGGCGCGTGACGGGGCGACGGCGTCGGGCCTGCCCAAGCGGGTGCCCAAGGCCAACCTGGTGCCCGGTTCGGCGGCCGGCGCGGCCGCGCCCAAGGGGATCGCGCCGATGCCGGCGGTCTCACCGGACCGGGTGCGTAACCGGTTGTCCAGCTTCCAGCAGGGCTTCCGCGCCGCTCGCGACGACATCAACGAGGGCAAGGCGTATCCGGCGGGTCCCGGGAGCGCCGACAGCAGTGAGGAGGGCGCATGAAGGATCTCAGTCACGCGGCACGCGGTGTCGACTGGCTGATCACCGATTTCGTGAGCTCCGTGCCCGGAGTGGCGCACGCGGTGGTCGTCTCCTCGGACGGCCTGCCGCTCGCCGCGTCCTCCGGCTTCCCGCCGGACCGGGCCGACCAGCTCGCGGCGATCGCGTCGGGCCTGGTGAGCCTGACGCAGGGCGCAGCGCGGGTGTTCGAGGGGGGTGTGGTCAATCAGACGATCGTGGAGATGCAGCGGGGGCTGATGCTGATCATGTCGATCAGTGACGGCTCGTGCCTGGCGGTGCTGGCCGCCCCGGACTGTGACATGGGGCTGGTGGCGTACCAGATGACGCTGATGGTGGATCGTGCTGGTCAGGTGCTGACTCCGGCGGTACGCGCGGAGCTGCGGGCGAGTCAGTCCAGGTGATCGAGGTGACCGACCCCAGATGGAACAGCGGTCCCGCGCAGCGGCCGCCGTCCTCCTTCGACCCGGGGTCGCCGGTGCGCCCGTACGCGGTGACGGGTGGGCGTACGGCGCCGCGGGTGAAGTTGGCGATGGAGGCGTTGGTGTCGTCGGCGACGGCTGAGCCGCGGGAGTTTTCGCA
>NZ_JBFAIA010000104.1:0-28066 GCF_040654455.1 Nonomuraea sp. NPDC050691 | reverse complement strand
CCGCTACGACAAGCGCGCCTACATCTTCCTGGGAACCGTCACCGTCGCCGCCTTGGCTATCTGGCTCCGGACCTGATCCAGGAAACAGCTCCTAGCGGTCCCCGCACACGGAGACCGGCGCCACCTCCGGCAGGTTGGCCGTCCACTCCTGCTCCGTCAGGGTGCGTCCGAAGCGGGCGCACAGGGCTTCGGCCACGGCCGGGGGCGCGACGGGATACTCGTGCCGAAGGTCGACCTGGTCGAAGGTGATCAGGCGGGTGCCGTCGGAGGTGAAGGACGCCCGCTGGACGTTCCCCCTGTCGTCGTCCAGGACAGCGCCGACGTACTGCCCGCGCGCCAGGTCGTAGAGGCGGACCTTGCCGTCGCCGCCCACGAGGGCGGCCAGGTCCTCCTTCGGTGATACGGCGAGCGGTGCCGTCGGGCTGCCGGAGGTGCCACTGATGACCGTCCGGGGCGAGCCCTCGCGGTTCCAGACGGCGAGGCGGCCACGGTTGTCCGCTGTGACGAGCTCCCCGGACCGGGTGAAAGCGCCGTACACCAGGCTGGTCGTGCGGCCGCCGGCCCGCAGCACCGGGCCGGCGGGCTTCCCGGTGGCCGCGTCCAGCAGACGGGACTCCTGCCCCAGCACGGCCAGCCTGGTCCCGTCGGGGCTGAAGGCGACGTCCTTCAGCCTGGTCATCCTGGCCGACCACAGGGCGCGGCCAGCCTTCCAGTCCCACACCTGGAGCGTGGACCTCGTCGAGTCCTCCACCTGGGTGAGCAGCACCGCGACCTTGCTACCGTCGGGGCTGTAGCCCGCCAGGAACCCCTCATCGTCGTCGCTCACCTTGAGCCGCTTGATCTCCTTGCGGGTGGCGGCGTCGTGGATGCGCAGGTGGGTGATGTTCGTGAAGTCGTCGCGGCCCACCGCGGTGGCCTCGAAGGTGGTGAACGCGATCGTCCTGCCGTCGCGGCTGAAGGCGGCACCGGTGAAGAGGACGGAGGAATCGCTGTTTTCGCTGCCGCGCAGCAGCAGGTCGCGCCTCTTGGCGTTGCGCAGGTACACGTCGGTGCCGTGGAACTCCACACTCGTCGTGCCGTCCGGGCTGACCGCCACCGTGCTGGACTCCGGGTCGCCCGCTCTGCTGAGCGAGGAGACGTCGAGGGAGAACACCCGGTCCTCACTGAGGTAGCGCAGCACCTTCCCGCTGGGGTCGAATCTCGGCTGGGGCGACATCGCCTCGGCCACCCAGGCGGAGGTCTCGTCGGACGCGGAGCGGACGGTCAGCGTGGCGAGGAGCGTCCCCTCGCCCCAGAGCTGGATCTCCTTGTCCGTCGCCGAGGCGAACAGTCTCTCGTCATGGCTGAAGATCACGCGTCCCCCGTTCCAGGTGGCGGGGCCGTCGTTGATCAATGTGCCGGCTGTGGAGTTGTCCGGGTCCGCCAGGTCGGTGACACCGAGCCGCCACCTCGGCAGCACCTCCAGCAGCTCTCCCTTCTTGGTGACCGCCAGCGGGTCGGGGCAGTACTTGCACGGCTCCTGCGCCGGTCTCGTGCCGGTGAGCTTCAGGCTGGGCAGCGCGAATCTGCCGATCGTCTTGATGTCGCGGTACTGCCTGAAGATCGCCGATCCGTCGGGCGTCATCGCGCCGTTCCAGAAACCGGGGACCTTCACGTTCCGGCCGGTCCGCAGGTCCCAGAACATGTCGCCGGGACCGTCCCGGCGCACCATGACATAGCGGTCCACCGTGCCGAACCGGACGGCGGCCCCATCGGACGCGTCACCGCCGATGGACTTGTCGAACTTCCAGGCGCCCCTGGACTTGCCGGTCTTCACGTCCCAGGCGTACGCGCCCTTGCCGGTCAGGACCGCGAGCACCGCGCCGGACGGGCTCAGCGCCACGTCGATCGGCGTGCCCGCTACGTCCAGCCGCAGTTGCCCGATCTGGACGCGGCGGACCACGTCCCACAGCCGTGCCTGGCCGCCGCTGACGCTGACCAGGGTCCTGCTGTCCGCGCTCAGGGTCCGCAGCGTGTCGGGGCCGGTCACCGGGTCCTGGAACATCGCGGTCTCGCGCTTGGCGAGGGAGTCGTTCATGGCCTTACGGGTCTGCGGGGTCGGGTCGAGCCGCCAGGCCGCGACGCTGAGCAGGTCGCCGAGGCGCGGGTCGGTGGCGCGGATCGTCCCGGCGGCGGCCGCGATCCTGGCGGCCTCCGCCATGCGGAACCGGTCGTTGGCCACCCGGCTCTGCCAGACCGCCACCCCGGTCGCGGCCAGCGAGGCCACGAGGAGCACGGCCAGGCTCAAGGACAGCATCCGGCTCCTGCGGGCCCGGCGGCGGCCGAGCGCGGCCCCCGCGTCCAGGAAGTCGCGCTCGGCGCGGACCAGCGTGATGTCCCGCCGGCCGGTGGCGGCCCACTGCAGCGCGGTCTCCAGCGAGCGCCCGGTGAGCAGGTCGCCGTCGCGCCGGCCGCCGTCGTCCCATCGCCGGGCCGCGGTCATGATGTCCCGGTGGGCGGCGAGGCCGTCCCGGTTGGCCTCGATCCAGCCGCGCAGCCGGGGCCACGCGTGGGGCAGGGCGGGCCGGGTCAGCCGTACCTCGTCGCCGTTGACCTCCAGCAGGTAGGCGAACACGCGCAGCACGCCCCGCGCCTCCGGGAACTCGCTCAGGCGGGCCCGCCGCAACGACAGCTCGCCGTCCTCGTCCACCGTGACCAGCCGCAGGAACACCTGCGCGGCCTGCTCGCGGTCGGCGGGGCCGAGCATGCCGTAGGCCTCTTCCGCGAGCGGGCCGAGGCCGGGGTCGCGCGCCTCCGTGGCGAGGTGGGACGCCCGGCCTCCCTCGGCGAGGAGCCGGGCCGTGTCGAGCCGCCCGTCGCCGCTGATCAGGGCGAGCAGCAGGGCCCGGGCCGTGGGCCGCTCCATCGGGTCCTTGCGCAGCGCGGCATGGACCAGCGGGCGGAGCGGTTCCGGCAGGCAGGTGAGGTCCGGTTCGACCGACATGACCTGGTGCATGACCGCGCCCAGGGTTTCGGCCTTGAACGGGTCCTTGCCGGTGGCGGCGAACAGCATGATCCCGCCCCACGCGAACACGTCCGCCGGGGCTCCCGCCCGCTCGCCCGTGAACACCTCGGGCGCCATGTACGTGGGAGTGCCGGAGATCAGGCCGGTCGCGGTCAGTGACATCTCCAGCGTCCGCGCGAGCCCGAAGTCGATCACCCGGGGGCCGTCGGGGCCGAGCAGCACGTTGTCCGGCTTCATGTCGCGGTGGATCACGCCGGCGTCGTGGATGGCGGTCAGCGCGGTGGCGACGCCGGTCGCGAGCCGGTGCAGTTCACCGGGGGTGAAGACCCTGCCGTCCCGCACGGCGGCGCCCAGGCTGGGCCCTTCCACGTACTCGCTGACGAGGTACGGCCGGGGCCCGGTGAGATCGGCCCCGATCACGCCGGCCGTGCAGAAGGAGGAGACCCGCTGGGCCGCGGTGGCCTCGCGCTGCAGGAGGCCCACGTCGCCGCCGTGCAGCATCTTGATCGCCACCCGGCGCCCGGCCGGGTCGTAGGCCTCGTAGACCACTCCCTGGCCGCCCGAGCCGAGCCTTCCGGCCAGCCAGTAATCGCCGATCCGCGTGGGATCCCCCGTAACAAGAGTCACAGGAGCTTGGATGTGCGAGATCACCGAAGAGTTCGCGGACAGCCCCACATCCCCCCAGATCGCCCACGAGCGGCCCGCCCGTAACTCGGCCGTAATTGCCGCTTTAAGTCGGGGAATATCGCATTCATCCCACCGCGTACTTACACGGACTGATCTAGCCGTCAACCCCTCGAACCCCGCAACCGGCGTCCACTTGTGGACATATGTCGTTATTCCCCACTACGGAATCGATCTTTACTCTTTAGTGGGGGTCGCCGCCCTTGATGTGTACTAACGAGACATCTCATCCAGAAGTGTACGGAGAACGTCAGGGTAAAGCGGTGCACAGAGTTGCCAGGGTGGTGTTATGAGGGTGGGGATTGAGGAGTCCGATGTCGCGCTCCTCGAGGCCGTTCCGCACCACGCGTCGAGCATCTGGACGCGGGCGTACCTGCGGATTCTTTGGGGAGGTGACGTCGCCTGCGCGCTCGGCGCATGCGTGTGCGTGCTGGGGGTGCGGCTCCTGTACGGCGCGTTCATCCCGGTCGCCGAGTACGCGCTCGGCGTCGGGCTGGTCGTCGCCTGGCCCGTCGCGCTGATGATGGGCGGCGCGCACCGGGAACGCGCGCACGGCGAGGGGATGGAGGAGTTCAGGGCGGTCTTCAACGGCGGGGCGGCATTGATGGCGTTCGTGGCCATCGGCGCCTACGCCACGCAGACGGCGGTCGCGCGGAGTTTCGTCATGGCGATGCTCCCGCTGGCGCTGCTGTCCACGCTGTACTTCCGCTACAGAATGCGCAAACGCCTGCACCGCCGGCGGGCGGTCGGCGAGTACCTGCGCCAGGTGGTCGCGGTGGGACACCGCGAGGCGATCCTCGACCTGGTGATGCAGTTCAGGGGTCAGCCGCACCACGGCATGCGGGTCGTTGGAGCGTGCCTGCCGCCCGATCGCATGGACGACGACCTCGAAGGCATCCCCGTCCTGGGTTCCTTCGGCGAGGTGTCGGAGGCGGTGGCGCGGGTGGGGGCCGACGCGGTGGCGGTGCTGACCTGCCCCGAGATGGACGGCGTGGCGCTGCGCAGGCTGGCGTGGAGCCTGGAGACCGAGCGGACCGACCTGTTCGTGGCTCCGGCGCTGATGGACGTGGCCGGCCCGCGCATCAGCATCAGGCCGGTGGCCGGGATGCCGCTGCTGCACGTGGAGCATCCCGAGTTCGACGGCGCCAAGCAGGTGGTCAAGAGCGTGTTCGACCGGTGCGTGGCGGGTCTGGCGCTGCTGGTCATGGCGGTGCCGCTGGCGGCCGTCGTGCTGCTGGTCCGCATGACCAGCCCCGGCCCGGCGCTGTTCTACCAGACCCGCGTCGGCAGAGGTGGCAAAGAATTCCGGGTCGTGAAATTTCGGACCATGGTGGTGGATGCGGAGCGGCTCAAGCGGTCGCTCCTCCAGGACAACGAGCTGGACGGCGTGCTGTTCAAGATACGGAACGATCCAAGGATCACCCGGGTGGGCGCCTTCCTGCGCCGATACTCCATCGACGAGGTCCCGCAGCTGCTCAACGTGGTCCGCGGCGAGATGTCGCTCGTCGGCCCGCGCCCGCCGCTGCCGGAGGAGGTCGCGCAGTACGGCGCGGACGTGCGCCGCCGGCTCGTGGTCAAGCCGGGCATGACCGGACTCTGGCAGGTCAGCGGACGTTCCACCTTAACCTGGGAGGAATCCGTCCGACTCGACCTGCGGTACGTGGAGAACTGGTCGCTCGTCCTCGACCTGCAGATCCTGTGGAAGACCTGGTCCGTCGTCACCCGCGGAGAAGGGGCTTACTAGCGGTGAAAGCACTCGTGCTCGCCGGAGGGGCGGGCACCCGGCTGAGGCCCATCACCCACACCTCCGCCAAGCAGCTCGTCCCCGTGGCGAACAAGCCGGTGCTGTTCTACGGCCTGGAGGCGATCGCGGAGACCGGCGTCCGGGAGGTGGGCCTGGTCGTCGGCGACACCCAGGCGGAGATCGAGGCGGCCGTCGGCGACGGCTCGGCGTTCGGGCTGGAGGTGACCTACCTGCGCCAGGAGGCGCCGCTCGGGCTGGCGCACGGCGTGCTCGTCGCCCGCGACTACCTGGGCGACGACGACTTCGTCATGTACCTCGGCGACAACTTCATCGTCGGCGGCATCGACGGCATCGTGCGCCGGTTCGCCCGCGAGCGGCCCGCGGCGCAGATCATGCTGACCAAGGTCAGCGACCCGCGCCAGTTCGGCGTCGCCGAGCTCGACGAACGGGGCCGCGTCGTCGGCCTGGAGGAGAAGCCGGCCCGGCCCAAGAGCGACCTCGCGCTGGTCGGCGTCTACCTGTTCACCCCGGCCGTCCACGAGGCGGTGGCCGAGCTCAAGCCGTCCTGGCGGGGCGAGCTGGAGATCACCGACGCGATCCAGTGGCTGATCGAGGCCGGCCTGCCCGTGGAGTCCTCGGTGATCTCCGGGTACTGGAAGGACACCGGCAACGTCGCCGACATGCTGGAGGTCAACCGCCTGGTCCTGGAGTCGCTGGAGCCGCGGGTCAGCGGCTCGGTCGACGCGGCCAGCGAGTTGATCGGCCGGGTCGTCGTCGAGCCGGGCGCCGTGGTGGCGCGCTCCCGCGTGGTCGGCCCGGCCGTCATCGGCCCGGGCGCCCGCGTGGAGGACGGCTACGTCGGCCCGTTCACCTCCATCGGGGCGGACTGCGTCATCGAACGCGCCGAGATCGAGTACTCGATCGTGTTACCCCGCAGCTCCATCCGCGGCGTCAGCCGGATCGAGTCGTCGCTCATCGGCCACGACGTCGAGGTGACGCCCGCGACCGCCTCTCCCCGAGCCCACCGCCTCGTGCTGGGCGATCACAGCAAGGTGCAGATCAGTTCTTGACTTCATCCACTTCTTCAGGAGAAGGGATTCCGACCGTCGCCGGTCGGGGTTCCTGCTTCACCGCCGGTTGCCCGCTCGGAGGTTTCCGTTGAGGTCTTACACCAGCTCCACAGGCGTTTCACCTCTCCGCCAGCCCGGCGGCGAGGATGCTCCTGGCGGCGTTGACGTCGCGGTCGTGACGGGCGCCGCAGGAGCACTGCCAGTCGCGGACCTCCAGTGGCATCTGTTCCTGCATGATGCCGCACGCCGAGCACAGCTTGGAGGAGGGGAACCAGCGGTCGATCACGACCAGTTTCCGCCCGTACCAGACCGTCTTGTACTCCAGCATCGACCGCATCTCCCGCCACGACGCATCAGAGATGGCGCGGGCGACCCGCCGGTTCTTGACCATGCTACGGACGGTGAGGTTCTCGATCACGACCGTTTGGTTCTCACGGACGAGCCGAGTGGTGAGCTTGTGCAGGCCATCGCGGCGACGGTCGGCGATACGGGCGCACACGCGGGCCACCTTCAGCCGCGCCTTCTCCCGGTTGGCCGACCCCTTGACCTTACGGGCCAGCGCCTGGTGCGCACGAGCGAGCCTGAGCCGGTCGCGCAGCTCGTGACGCGGGTTGGCGATCCTCTCGCCGGTGGACAGCGTCGCCAGGGCGGTGATCCCGGCGTCCACCCCGACCGCGTCCGCGACCGGCTCCAGGGGGCGGATCGTTTCCTCCACCAGGATGGACACGAACCACCTGCCGGCCGGGTCCTTCGACACCGTCACGGTGGACGGCTGGGCGCCCTGCGGCAGCGGACGCGACCACACGATGTCCAGCGGCGCGTCCATCTTGGCCAGCGTCAACCGGCCGTCTCGCCAGCGGAAGGCGGAACGGGTGTACTCGGCGCTGAGGCGGGACCGCTTGCGGGACTTGAAGGTCGGGTAGTTGGCTCGCTTGGCGAAGAAGTTCGCGAAGGCGGCCTGAAGGTGGCGCAGTGCCTGTTGCAACGGCACCGAAGACACTTCGCCGAGGAACGCCAGTTCGGGGGTCTTCTTCCATCGGGTGAGCGCCGCCGAGGACTCCGCGTAGGAGACGCGACGGCCTTCCAGCCCGAAGGCGCGGGTCCGCTCCTCAAGTGCCCGGTTGTAGACCAGGCGCACGCAGCCGAACGTCCGGGCGAGCTCAACGGCCTGCTCCACGGTCGGATGGAAGCGGTACTTGTAGGACCGCTTCACGATCTGCGCCACACCCCACAGTCTCGCAAGATTCCTTGTCTCGCTGAGCACATTCCCACTCCGCCTGAAGGCGGCGCTCTCCCCAGAGGTGACCGATGAGAATCCTCGTCACCGGCGGCGCCGGTTTCATCGGCTCGCACTTCGTCCGCTCGCACGGCGGCGACGACGTGACCGTGCTGGACAAGCTCACGTACGCGGGCCGCCGGGCGAACCTGGACGGCGTCCGGCACACGTTCGTCCACGGCGACATATGCGATGCCAGGCTGCTGGCCGAGGTGGTGCCGGGCCACGACCTGGTGGTGAACTTCGCCGCCGAGTCGCACGTGGACCGCTCGATCGAGGGTGCCGCCGAGTTCGTCCGCACCAACGTGCTCGGCACGCAGACGCTCATGCAGGCGTGCCTCGACGCCGGCGTGCCGCGGGTCGTGCACGTCTCGACCGACGAGGTGTACGGCACGATCGACAGTGGCTCCTGGGACGAGTCCGCGCCGCTCCAGCCGCGTTCCCCGTACGCCGCGTCCAAGGCGGGCGGTGACCTGATCGCCCGCGCGTACGCCGTCACCCACGGCCTCGACGTGTCGATCACCCGGTGCGGCAACAACTACGGGCCCCGGCAGTACCCCGAAAAGATCATCCCGCTGTTCGTCACCAACCTGCTGCGCGGCAGGAAGGTGCCGCTCTACGGCGACGGGCTGAACGTGCGCGACTGGATCCACGCCGAGGACCACTGCGCCGGCATCGACCTGGTCGCGGAGAAGGGCGAGCGGGGCGAGGTCTACCACGTCGCGGGCACCGCCGAGCTGACCAACCGCGAGCTGACCGGGCGCCTGCTGGAGGCGTGCGGCGCCGGCTGGGACATGGTCGAGCCGGTCGCCGACCGCAAGGGCCACGACCGCCGCTACTCCCTGGACGACACGCGGCTGCGGGCGCTCGGCTACCGCCCGCGCGTCCCCTTCGACCGGGGGCTCAAGGAGACCGTCGAGTGGTACGCCGCCCACCGCGACTGGTGGGAGGGCGCGTGAGGTGGCTGATCACGGGCGGCGGCATGCTCGCCGCCGACGTCTTACGCGCGGCCGTGGCGTCGGGCGAGCCGGTGCTCGCGCTGGGCCGCTCCGAGCTGGACGTGACCGACCGGCGCGCGGTGCGCGACATGGTGGCCGCCTGCCGCCCCGGCGTCGTCGTCAACTGCGCCGGCTGGACGGCCGTGGACGACGCCGAGACGCGCGAGGCCGAGGCGCTGGAGGTCAACGGGCACGCGGTGGCGACGCTGGCCGACGCCTGCTCGGCGGGCGGGGCCCGGCTGGTGCACATCTCCACCGACTACGTCTTCGACGGCACGAGCCGCGAGCCGTACCGGGAGGACGCGCCGACGCGCCCGCTGAACGCCTACGGCCGCACCAAGCTCGCCGGGGAGCGCGCCGCGCTGGAGCGGGGCCACCACGTGGTGCGCACCGCCTGGCTGTACGGCGCTTCGGGCCCCAACTTCGTGCGCACGATGACCCGGCTGGCCCGCGCGGGCACGGCCGCGGACGTGGTGGACGACCAGCGCGGCCAGCCGACGTGGGCCGCCGACCTCGCCGTGTTCGTGCTGCGGCTGGCGCGCTCCGGCCTGCCGCCCGGCGTCTACCACGGCACCAGCGCGGGGGAGACCACCTGGTGGGGCCTGGCCCGGGAGGTGTACGCCCTGTGCGGCGCCGATCCCGGTCTGGTGCGCCCGGTGCCGAGCAGCGCCTACCCCCGCCCGGCGGCCCGGCCGGGCAACAGCGTGCTCGCCCACACCCGGTGCGCGCCGATCCGCCACTGGCGGGAGGCGTTACGCGCCGCGTGGCCCGCGCTGACCGGTGAACTGCCGAGGACCCCGGCCCAGGTGGGGGAGGCGGGTCCTCAGTGCAGCGTCGCGTAGAACTTCGCGCACTCCTCGTAGTCCGGCAGCAACCCCGCGGCCTCCGCCTGGGCGAGGGTGGGCGCCGCGGCGTCCTTCTCCGACAGCACCGGCTCCACCTCGCCGGGCCAGGCGATCCCGAGCGCCGGGTCGAAGGGGTGGACGGCGTGCTCGCGCCCCGGGTTGTACGGCTGCGAGCACAGGTAGAGGACCGTGGCCCGCTCGCTCAGCGCCATGAACGCGTGGCCGAGCCCTTCGGAGATGAGCATGGCCCGGGGCGTCTCGTCGTCCATCCGCACCGCCTCCCAGCGGCCGAACCCGGGCGAGCCGGTCCGCAGATCCACCACCACGTCCAGCACGGCGCCGGCCACGCACAGCACGTACTTGGCCTGGCCGGGCGGCACGGCCGCGAAGTGCACGCCGCGGACCACGCCCCGGCGCGAGACCGAGCAGTTGACCTGCGCCGCCTCCAGGGGGTGCGGCAGCCCGGCCGTGCGGAACGCCTCGAAGAACGAGCCACGGAGGTCGGCGTGGACGCGCGGCGTGTGCAGCCACGCCCCTTCGACCGAGAGGGCATCCATGATCGCAGGATGCCACGGCCCGGCCCCCTTACCTAGACCGCGAGAAAGGGATCTTCACATGACGGCCGTCCTCTCCAACAGCACGGCGACCGACGACCGGCGCCGCGAGCTGGTGTTCCGGGGTGACCTGTTCGTCTACTCCGCCTCGCCGGCGGCCACGGAGCTGGTGCGCTTCGCCCGGGAACTGGTCGCCGACGCGTTCGGTCCGCGCGACCCGGAGACCGCGCAGCACGACATGCCCGTGGAGGACTTCGCCCGGCTGCTGGCCGAGCTGAAGCCGCGCTTCATCCACCATCCCCGGTGCAAGGAACTGGTGCCCGCGCTCATCGAGGAGCGCGGCTGCGACCCGTCGCTGACGTACTTCGACGTGCCCCGCTTACGCACCTCCACCTCCGACGACTACCTGGTCTCGGGCATCTCGTACGCCTTCCACCCGCACCGCGACTGCTGGTACTCCGCCCCGTTCAACCAGGTCAACTGGTGGATCCCGGTCTTCGGGGTGGTGGCGGAGAACGTGATGGCCTTCCACCCCCGCTACTTCGACGCGCCGGTCCGGAACGGCAGCGCGGCCTACGACTACGGGGAGTGGAACCGGACGAGCAGGCGGAGCGCCGCCGAGCACGTGCGCAGCGACACCCGCGTGCAGCCGCGGCCGGAGGAGGAGATCGACCTCGACCCGCAGATCCGGGTCGTTCCGGAGCCGGGCGGCGTGCTCATGTTCTCCGGCGCCCACCTGCACTCGACGGTGCCCAACACCTCCGGCCGGACCCGCTTCAGCATCGACTTCCGCACCGTGCACCTGGGCGACGTGCGCGAGCGCAGGGGGGCGCTGAACGTGGACGCCCGCTGCACGGGCACCACGCTGCGTGACTTCACCAGGTGCGCCGGCCTCACGCCGATGCCCGAGGAGCTCGCGGCGGCCTACGAGGCCGAGGCCGAGACCCGTGCCCTCGCCGGGGTGAGCTGACGTGGCCGCCACCTGCCGCTTGTGCGGCTCCACCGGCCTGGCCGGGGTCGTGGACCTCGGCGCGACGCCGCCGTGCGAGTCGTTCCTCACGGCCGGCCAGCTCGACGAGCCCGAGACCACCTACCCGCTGCACCTGCGGGTCTGCACCGAGTGCTGGCTCGCGCAGCTCCCGCCGCTCATCACGCCCGAGCAGACGTTCACCGAGTACGCGTACTTCTCCTCCTACTCGACCTCGTGGGTGGAGCACGCGCGGCGCTTCGTCGAGGAGCAGGACCCACAGCCCGGCGCGTTCGTGGTGGAGGTGGCCAGCAACGACGGCTACCTGCTGCGGCACGTGGTGGAGCGCGGCGTGCGCTGCCTCGGCATCGAGCCGTCGGCCAACGTCGGCCAGGCCGCGCGGGACGCCGGGGTGCCGACGCTCACCGCGTTCCTCACGGAGGAGACCGGCCGCCGGGTCCGCGAGGAGCACGGGCCGGCCGACCTGGTCGTCGCCAACAACGTGTACGCCCACATCCCGGACGTCATCGGCTTCACCCGGGGGCTGCGCGCCCTGGTGGCCGACGACGGGCGGGTCTCCGTCGAGGTGCAGCACCTGCTGACGCTCATGGAGCTCAACCAGTGGGACACGATCTACCACGAGCACTTCCAGTACTACACGGTCGCCTCGGCCCGCAGGGCGCTGGCGAGCGGCGGCCTGACGCTGGTGGACGTGGAGCTGCTGCCCACGCACGGCGGCTCGATCCGGCTGTGGGCGGTGCCGGACCCGTCGGCCACGCCCTCCTACCGGGTGACCGACGCGCTGGCCATGGAGAAGGCCGCCGGGCTGCACGAGCTGTCCGGCTACCACGACTTCGCGGCGCGCGTGGCGAAGGTCCGGCGCGACCTGCTGCGCTTCCTGGTCGACGCGGCCGAGGCGGGCCGCACGGTCGCCGGCTACGGCGCCCCGGGCAAGGGCAACACGCTGCTCAACCACTGCGGCATCCGGCCCGACCTGCTGCCGTACACCGTGGACCGCAACCCGTACAAGCACGGCCGGTTCACGCCCGGCTCGCGCATCCCGGTGCTGCCGCCGGAGCGGATCGCGGCCGACCGGCCCGACTACGTGCTGGTGCTGCCGTGGAACCTGCGTGACGAGCTGGTCGAGCAGCTCTCCTACGTCCGCGAGTGGGGCGGCCGGCTGGTCTTCCCGATCCCCGAGCTGGAGGTGGTGTCGTGAAGGTCGTCCTGTTCTGCGGCGGGCGGGGCACCCGGATGCGCAGCGAGGTCCCCGGCGGCGACCTGCCCAAGCCCATGCAGCTCGTCGGCCCGCGCCCGCTGGTCTGGCACGTGATGCGCTACTACGCGCACTTCGGGCACAAGGAGTTCGTCCTGTGCCTGGGCTACGGCGCCCAGCACATCAAGGACTTCTTCCTCGGCTACCGGGAGACGGCCTCCAACGACTTCGTGCTGCGCGACGGCCGCGTGGAGCTGCTGTCCACCGACATCTCCGGCTGGTCGATCTCCCTGGTGGACACGGGCGTCGACTCGCCCATCGGCGAGCGCCTGCGCCGGGTGCGCGACCACCTCGACGGCGAGGAGATGTTCCTCGCCAACTACGCCGACGTGCTGACCGACGCGCCGCTGGCCGACATGATCCGCCGCTTCACCGCCGCCGACGCGGGCGCGTCGATGATGGTCGTCCCGCCCACCAACACCTTCCACGTGGTGGACGTCACCGAGGCGAACGTCGTCGGCGCCATCACCCCGGTCAGTGCGATGCCGCTCTGGGTCAACGGGGGCTTCTTCGTGCTGCGCCAGGAGATCTTCGACCACATCCCGGAGAACGGCGACCTGGTGGCCGACGGCTGCGCCGAGCTGGCCAAGCGCGGCCGGCTGCTGGCCTACCGGCACCGCGGCTACTGGCGGCCCAGCGACACCGTCAACCAGCGGCTGGAGCTCGACCGCTCCTGGGAGCGGGGCGAGCGGCCGTGGGCCCTGTGGGAAGCATGAGGGGACTCCGGCCGGGCGCCCTGACCCGGGTCGTCGCCCTGGGCGCGCACTGCGACGACATCCCCATCGGCGCGGGCGGCACGCTGCTGACGCTCTGCGCGGCGCGGCCCGGCGTGCGGGTGGACGCGCTCGTGCTGTCGGGCGGCGGCACCGGGCGGGAGGACGAGGAGCGGGCCGCGCTGGCCGCGTTCTGCCCCGGCGCCGACCTGGCCGTCACGGTGCTCAAGATCCCCGACGGGCGGTTGCCGTCGTACTGGGAGCAGGCCAAGGACGCGCTGGAGGATCTGCGCGGCGAGACGAGCCCCGACCTGATCCTCGCCCCGTGGCGGGGCGACGCGCACCAGGACCACCGCGGCCTGGCCGAGCTGGTGCCGACCGTCTTCCGCGACCACCTCACGCTCGGCTACGAGATCGTCAAATGGGACGGCGACCTCGGCCGCCCCTCGGTCTACCAGCCGCTGGAGCCCCGGACGGCCGAGGCCAAGGCCGACCTGCTGGAGCGGCACTACCCGTCGCAGCGGCGGCGCTCCTGGTACGACCGGGAGGCGTTCCTCGGGCTGGCCCGCGTGCGCGGCGTCGAGTGCGGCGCCCGCTACGCCGAGGCGTTCCACACCCGCAAGCTCACCCTCGACCTGGCTGGAGACTGACTGTGCGGATCCTGCTGACCGGCCACCAAGGCTACCTGGGCAGCGTCATGACCCCCGTGCTGCGCGGCGCTGGGCACCAGGTGGTCGGCCTCGACTCGGGGCTGTTCGCCGACTGCGTGCTCGGGCCCGTACCGGAGGAACCGCCCGCCCACGCGGTGGACCTGCGGGACGTGACCCCGGAGCTGCTCGACGGCGTGGACGCCGTCGTCCACCTCGCGGCGCTGTCGAACGACCCGCTCGGGTCGCTGGCGCCCGAGCTGACCTACGCCATCAACCACCACGCGTCCGTACGGCTGGCCCGCCTGGCCAGGGACGCCGGGGCGAAACGGTTCCTGTACGCCTCCACCTGTTCGGTCTACGGCGCCTCCGGCGGCGACGACCTGGTGGACGAGGACGCGCCGCTGCGGCCCGTCACGCCGTACGCGGAGTCGAAGGTACGGGTGGAGGACGACCTGCTGGAGCTGGCCGACGACGACTTCTCGCCGGTGTTCCTGCGCAACGCGACCGCCTTCGGCCACTCGCCCCGGCCGCGCGCCGACATCGTGCTCAACAACCTGGTGGGCCACGCCCACCTCAGCGGCGAGGTGCGGGTGCTGTCCGACGGCACCCCGTGGCGGCCGCTGGTCCACGCCCGGGACATCGCCGAGGCGTTCCTGCGCGCGCTCACCGCGCCCCGCGAGGCCGTCCACGCCCGGGCGTTCAACGTGGGCACCGAGCGCAACAACGTGACGGTCGCCGAGATCGCCGCCGAGGTCGTCGAGGCGGTGCCCGGCTCCACGCTGCTCATCACCGGCGAGACCGGCAGCGATCCGCGCTCGTACCGGGTGGACTTCTCCCGCGTGCGGCAGGCGCTGCCCGGCTACGAGGCCCGCTGGACGGTCAAGGAGGGCGCGGCCGAGCTGGTGGACGCCTACCGCACGCACGGGCTGACCCGGCACGCCTTCGAGCGGCGTTACACGCGCCTGGCCCGGCTGTCGGACCGCCGCGACGCGGGTGAGATCTCCGCCGAGCTGCGCCCATGACACCCCAGGACATGACACCCCAGGACATGGCGCCCGAAGAGATGCATGCCCTGGTGGAGCGGCTCTACCCGATCTGTCGCAGCATCACCGGTGACGGCGTCCGGGAGACGCTCGGCGTCATCGGGGAGCGGCTGCCGCTGACCGTGACCGAGGTGCCGACGGGCACGCAGGTGCTCGACTGGACCGTGCCGAAGGAGTGGAACATCCGCGACGCCTACGTCAAGGACGCCTCCGGCCGGCGGGTGATCGACTTTCGCGCCTCCAACCTGCACGTCGTCGGCTACAGCGTGCCGGTCTCCGGCGTGTTCACGCTGGAGGAGCTGCGCCCGCGCCTGCACACGCTGCCGGAGCAGCCGTCCCTGGTGCCCTACCGCACCAGCTACTACGCCGAGACGTGGGGGTTCTGCCTCAGCCAGGACGCCCTGGACGGGCTCGGCGACGGGCCGTATGAGGTGCTCGTCGACTCCTCCCTCGCCGACGGGTCGCTGACCATCGCCGAGCACGTGCTGCCCGGCGAGCTGCCCGACGAGGTCGTGATCTCCTGCCACGTCTGCCACCCGTCGCTGGCCAACGACAACCTGGCCGGCGTCGCGGTGGCCACGGCCCTGGCCGGCCGGCTGGCCGCGATGGGGACGCGCCGGTACACCTACCGGTTCCTGTTCATGCCGGGGACGATCGGCGCGATCACCTGGCTGGCGCTCAACCGGGACCGCGCCGGCCTCGTCCGGCACGGGCTCACGCTGGCCTGCGCGGGCGACCGGGGGCCGCTGACGTACAAGCGCAGCAGGCGCGGCGACGCCGGCATCGACCGGGCCGTCACCCACGTGCTCAGGGACCGGCCGCACACGGTGCTGGACTTCTCGCCGTACGGCTACGACGAGCGGCAGTTCTGCTCGCCGGGTTTCAACCTGCCGTTCGGCGGCCTCACCAGGACCCCGTACGCGGGCTACCCGGAGTACCACACCTCGGCCGACGACCCCGCCTTCGTCACGCCACAGGCCATGGCCGACACCCTGGACGTCCTGTGGCGGGCCGTCGGGGTCCTGGAGGGCGAGCGCACGTACCTCAACCTCAGC
Source organism: Nonomuraea sp. NPDC050691 (assembly GCF_040654455.1). Classification (NCBI taxonomy): domain Bacteria; kingdom Bacillati; phylum Actinomycetota; class Actinomycetes; order Streptosporangiales; family Streptosporangiaceae; genus Nonomuraea; species Nonomuraea sp. NPDC050691. Next base: position 12,187 of record NZ_JBFAIA010000104.1, on the reverse strand, counting down.
CCGTACGGCGAGCCGCAGCTCGGCCGGCGCGGCCTCTACGGATCTCTCGGCGGGAGAAGTGACACGAAACAGGCTCAGATGGCGATGTTATGGGTGTTGAACCTGTCCGACGGGGACCACAGCCTGCTCGACATCGCCGAACGATCAGCGCTGCCCTTCGAGGCGGTCGAGGCCGCCGCGCGGGCGCTGGCCACTGCCGGACTGGTGAAGGAGACGGGTTGAATTTCAGGGTCGGGGACGTGGTGGAGGTACGCGGCGAAGCCGAGATCCTCGCCACGCTGGACGAGCGCGGCGAGCTCGACGGGCTGCCGTTCATGCCGGAGATGCTGGCGTTCTGCGGCCGCCGGATGACCGTCCACAAGGTCGCGCACAAGCTGTGCGACACGCAGACCCGCAGCGGGCTGCGCCGGATGGAGCGCGCGGTGCACCTGGTGGGGGCGCGCTGCGACGGCTCGGCGCACGGCGGCTGCCAGACGGCCTGCTCGCTGTACTGGAAGGAGGCGTGGCTGAAGCGGGTCGGGAGCGGCGGCGAGGCGTTCCCGGAGGCGCGGACGGCCGCGCGCGACGGACGGCTTCTGCCGCTGCTGGAGGTCAACACCCGCAAGCCCGCCCCGGAGGGGGGCGGCTCCCAGGAGGACGAGGAGCGGTACGCGTGCCAGGCCACCGAGCTGCTGCGCGCCGCCCCGGTCTGCCTGCCGGTGCGCAGCCTCGGCCAGTACGTCACCGACGTGCGCTCAGGCAACGTGGGACCGGCCCGCACGGTGCACGCCCTGCTCATCGGGATCTTCAACCGGTTCCAGGCGGCCGGCAAGCGCCTCCTGCCGGAGCGGCTGTGGTTCCGCGAGGGACGCAGGTGGGGGTTCCTGCGGCCGGGGCTGCGCGGACGCACCCCCACGGGCACCCTCGACCTCAAGCCGGGGGAGCTCGTCCGGGTCAAGTCGCAGGCCGAGATCCTCGCCACCCTCAACGAGGACATGCTCAACCGCGGCCTCGGCTTCGAGGAGGAGATGGCGCGCTACTGCGGCAAGGTGGTGCGCGTCCAGGCCCGCGTCGAGCGGTGCATCGACGAGCGCTCCGGCCGCATGCTCACGATGAAGTCCCCCTGCATCACGCTGGAGAACGTGGTGTGCCAGGGGGTGCACAGCCTCAACTGCCCGCGCGAGTTCGTGCCGTTCTGGCGGGAGATCTGGCTCGAACGCGTGACCCCCTGACAGCACCCCCATCGGAAAGGCACGGATGGACGAGACACAGCGCGTCGACGAGATCGGCGCCCGAGCCGGGCGTGGGCTGCGCTGGAGCATCCTCGGCAACCTCGTCACGAGGGCCGGGTCGTTCGCGATGGGGCTGGTGCTGGCGCGCGTGCTCGCGGCCGACGACTTCGGCACGTACGCCGTGGCGCTGGCGGCGACGCAGCTCGTCATGCACGTCAAGGACGTGGGCATCCAGGCGGCCACCGTGCAGTGGCGGGGCCGCCTGGAGGACATGGCGCCCACGGCCACCGTGCTGAGCTTCGTGTTCGCCACCGGCCTGTACGGCCTCTTCTGGGGGTTCGCCCCCGTCTTCGCCCGGATGGCCGGCAACGAGGACGCCACGGGCGTGGTCCGGCTGCTCACCTCGATCATCCTCATCGAGGCGTTCACCGCGGTCCGCAGCGCCGCGCTGCTGCGCCGTTTCGACCAGGACAAGCTGACCCTCGCCATCATGATCGGGTTCGTGGCGAACGCGGCCGTGGCGATCACGCTGGCGCTGCGCGGGGCGGGCGCCTACAGCTTCGCCTGGGGACAGGTCGCCGCGTCGGTGGTGACCGGGGTGCTGATCTTCGTGTGGGGCCGGGTCCCGGTCCGGCTCGGGCTCGACCGGGAGGTGGCGGGCCGGCTGCTGCGCTTCGGCATCCCGTCGGCCCTCGGCTTCGGGCTGGAGGCCGTCCTCATGAACGCCGACTACGTCGTGGTCGGCAACGTGCTCGGGGCCGAGCAGCTCGGCTACTACCTGCTGGCGTTCAACGTGTCGAGCTGGGTGCCGGGGATCATCGGCACGGCGCTGCGCTACGTCTCCTTACCCAGCTTCTCCCGCCTCGCCGAGGACCCGGCGGCGCTGTCGGAGGGCGTGCGCAGGTCCGTGCCCGTGATGGTGACCTTCGTGCTGCCGCCCGCGCTGGTCATGGCCGTCCTCGCCCACCCCCTCATCTCGTTCCTGTACGGCGAGCGGTGGGACTTCTCGGCGGGCGTGCTGCGCTGGCTGGCCGTGCTCATGGTGGTGCGGATGCTCATCTCGTTCCTGGCCGTGGACATCCTGACCGGGCTGGGCGCCACCAGGACCACGGTCTGGCTCAACCTCGTGTGGGCCGCCGCGCTGCTGCCCGCGCTGATGGCCGGGGCGCACCTGGGCGGCATCAGGGGCGCCGCCGTCGCGCACGCGCTGGTCGCCGCGTTCGTCGCGTTCCCGTTCGCGCTGTTCCTGCTGCACCGGGTGGGCGTACGCGTGAGGCCCGCGCTGCCGGCGCTGGTCCGGCCCGCCGCGGCGGCGGTCGCCGCGGGCGCGCTGATGCTCGTCCTGGACGGGCTGACCGCGGGCGGTCCCGCCCTCGTGCGGCTGGTCGTCGCCGGGGGCGCTGGGCTGCTGCTGTTCGTCCTCGTCGCGGTGCCTGGCGCCACGATGCACAAGCTCGCGAGAAGGAGCGCCTGATGGCATTCGACGACACGCTGGTCTCTGTGGGGCTGCCCGTCTACAACGGCGCCGACCGGGTGGAGAAGGCGATCACCTCGATCCTGGCCCAGGACCACCGCAACATCGAGCTGGTCATCTGCGACAACGCCTCCACCGACCGCACCGAGGAGGTCTGCCGCGACTGGGCCGCCACCGACGCGCGGATCGTCTACCACCGCCAGCCGCGGAACATCGGGCAGCTCCCCAACTTCAGCGACGCCATCCGCCGCTCGCGGGGCGAGTTCTACCGGTGGGCCGGCGACGACAACTGGCTGGCGCCCGACTACGTCTCCCGCTGCCTGGAGATCTTCGCCCGGGACGAGCGGCTGCTCCTGGTGACCACCCAGCAGGCGTACACCGGCCCGGACGGCACGACGCGGACGGCGCCGTACACGGGGACCGGCTACCTGTCGGGCGACCCCGTGGACCGCTTCGCCGAGTCGCTGCGGATGCTCAACGAGGACCCGTTCGCCATGGACCCGCTCTACGCGCTGATGCGCCGCACCCGCGTCATGGCCGTCAACCGGGGGCCCGCCCTGCTGCGCGAGGACGAGATCTTCGCCGCCCGGATGGCGCTGGCCGGCCCGTGGGGGCACGTGCCCGACGTCCTGGCCGGGCGCGACTGGGAGCCGCAGCGTCTGGCCGACATCGCCCGCAAGCTCGGCGCGCCGGCCTGGCACGTGCGCGTCTCCACGCTGATCCAGTGCAAGGAGCTGCTGCGGGCGCTCGGCGAGGTCGGGCTGACCCCCGCCCAGCGCCGCAGGGGCCGCGCGCTGGTGGCGCGGATGTACGTGCGGCGGCACGGCACGGTCGCCGTCCGGCGGGGCCGCAAGCTCGCCGGCCTGGGCGCCGCGCTCGTCGGCCGCCACCCGTAGGTCCCCGCCCGCGCCCGACGAACGGGACGCGGGCTGAGGACGAGGCCGTCACCTGCTCAACGGGGCCACCGTGATCCGGTCGATCACCGGGGCGTACTGCGAGCGGAGGAGCACGCCCGGGAAGGTCTGCGACGCGTAGGTCGTGCCGTCGAAGTTCGGCAGCTCCTCGGAGCCGAACCGCACCGTGTTGTCCCCCTTCTTCAGCGTCACCGGTACGGTGAGCTCCCAGAAGTCGTTCTCGTGGAAGGTGTGGGGGAACAGCACGCGTTGCGGGGCGGCGCCGTTCACCGAGACGTCCGCGTGTCTGGCGAGCGGGTCGGGGTTGTAGTGCGTCGCGGGCGACTGCTCAGGGTTGGAGTAGCGGACGCGCATGGCGTACGTGCCGTCCTTGTCCGCCCGGACCGTGAACGTGAGCGTGTTGGCGTTGCCGGGCGTGCCGCCGACGCCGGTCACCGCGGCCTCGCCGTCGGCCAGGGAGAGCGGCGACGCCTTGGCCGTCCCGGCGAGCAGGGCGGCCTCCGCCTGGTAGGAGGTGGCGGGCAGCGCGTCGGGGGTCGGCCGGACGTCGAGGCGGTCGACGAGCGACGTGCCGGTCCTGCCGGTGACCGTGACCTTGTTGACGCCGCCGGACATCGACACCGCCACGGTCGAGGCTCCGCGCCGGGCCTCCATCACCTCCACGCCGTTGACGGCCATCACGGACTTGCCGGAGCCGAGGAGCCGGAGGTCGAGCGTGGCCGCGGCGTCCCTGGCGGAGTAGACCCAGAAGGTGACCGACTGGCCCTTGCGGACCTCGGCCACGCCGGAGCCCGTGCTCTCCCGTACGTCGTAGGACAGGCGGGCCCCGTGGAGGTCGGCGAGCTCGGCCGGGTAGGTGGAGACGGCCGCCGCCGGGTTCGGCAGCGAGAGCCGGATCCGGTCGATGATCGCGTCGCCCTTGGTGGTCCGGGCGCCGTCGAGGCTCCGGGCCGCCAGCGAGATGACGTGCTTGCCTGCGGAGAGCTCCACGGTGGTGTCCGCGTGGTCCCACACCACCCACTTGTAGCCGAGCGGCAGGAACAGCTCCCGCTCGGAGTCCCCGTCCACGCGCAGGAAGACGTTGGTCGGCCCCTGCTCGCGCACCCGGTCGAAGGTGTTGAGGGAGTTGGCGAAGACGCTCAGGTCGTAGCGGCCCGCCTTCGGGACCTCGACGGTGAAGTCGAGCACGCCGTCGGAGCCGGTGCGCAGCCCGCCGACGTCGTACCGGCCGGAGGTGTAGAACTTCGACACGTCCGACGGGGAGCCCTCGGGCCCGTTGCGGCTGTAGCCGGTGCCGGTGTACTTCGCGTCCTCCGCCTCGTACGAGCCCTCCCACAGCTCGGTGACGGGGGAGGTCGCCGTGCCCTTGCCGGCCGGGGTGATGACGATCTCGTACGCCGACGACTCCTTGAGCCGGGGCAGGCCGTCGCCGAAGTCGAGGACCGCCGCCCCGTCCTTGACGGCGACGTCACGCTCGGCGAGCAGCTTCGGCTGCGGCGAGTCGCCGACCTGGCCGGTCCACGGGATCTCCCGCACCCAGGCGTGCACGGCGCGGCCGAACAGCCCGGCGGGGACGTTCTCGAAGCGGATGTGCCCGGCGCCGTCGGCGCCGCCGATGATCGCGCGGGCCTGCTTCTTGGCGGGGTCGAGGGTCGCGACGCCCTGGAGGGTGTAGTTCTGGCCGGGGTAGGGCGGCGTGACCGCCACGGTGTGCCCGGTCATGCCGCCGTAGGCGTTGTAGAGCCACCACTGGCCGTTGCCCCGGTTGGCCTGCACGGCGGAGTCGGACAGGTTGCCGTCGATGTTCCAGTACGCGATGTCGGCGTCGATCTTCGACTCCTCGATGGCCGACACCCACTGGATCATCTGTCCCGGCACCGAGGTGTGGTAGTTGAAGGCGTACTCGTTGACGTTGATCGGCAGTTTCCTGCCCGCGTACTCGGTGCCGGCGAAGACCTCGGCCTCCATCTCGCGGTAGCGCTTGACGCTCGCGCGCACCTGCTCCGGGTGGCTGAGCTCGTGCCAGGTCATCACGTCGGGGACGGTGCCCGCCTCGACGACGTGCTCCAGGTAGCCCTTCACCTGGCCGTACAGCACGCTGGTGTTGGGGCCGGCGATCCTGGCCTCCGGCATCCTCCCCTTGATGATCTTGTAGGCGTCGTCCCAGGCCCGGAAGTAGTCACGCGGGTCGCTGAGCCAGCTCACCCCGTTGTAGCTCCACTTGCCGGTGCCGAACATGTTGCCCTCGGGCTCGTTGAACGGCACGAAGACGATGTTGTCCTGATATTTCGGGTCGAGCTGGAGGACCTGGTCGACCTGCTTCTCGATCTTCTTCTTGTACAGGTCGAGCTTCTCCTGCGGCGTGCCGCCCGGCCATTCGTACGGGAAGCCCCGGTGGATGTCGGTCATGTAGATGTACACGTCGCCGTCGGTGCTGTCGGCCAGCGGCCTGACCACCTCCAGCGCGTCGGCGCCGGGATGCTGGGGGCCGTCCTGCGCCTTGGTCGAGACGGTGCGCAGGCGCATGCCCTCGATCAGGTTGTTCGTCGGCACTCCGGGCCCGTAGAGGCCGTAGAGGGTGCCCGACGCGCCGCCGTGGAAGGCGCCGGTGTCCTTGCCGAGGTCGATGACGAGCTGGCCCTCGCGGATCACCGTGACCGCGGCCGTGACGGAGCGCCCGCCGGCCGTGCCCTTCACGGTGAAGGAACCCGCGACGGCGTACTTCGCGGGGTCCACGGCGTCCCACGTGACGGGCAGGTCGCGGTCGTAGCCGTCGGAGAAGGAGGCGCGGACCGCGGCCGGCAGGGCCGGCGCCTCGCCGATGGTCGTCCGCACCGCGAAGGCGTCCTGGGACAGGCCCGTCGGGGCGGGAGGCTCGCCGCCGAAGACGGCGGCCACCTGCTCGGCGGACAGCGCGGCGGGGTAGACGCGGAAGTCGTCGATCGCGCCGTCGAACAGCGGGTCCGGGTAGAACGAGCGGCCGATGAAGCCCGCGGAGGTCGTGGCGGCGTCGACGAGCTGCGCGGCGGTCACGGTGGTGGTCGTCGAGGAGACGGCGGCGCCGTCGAGGTAGGTGGTGATGCGCTTCGCGCCGGTGTCGAGGGTGACCGTCAGTGTCTTCCAGCCGTCGGCCGGCAGCCGGGCCGAGCCCGTGACCTGGGCCTCTCCGCCGCCGCCCGAGGTGGTGATCGCGGTGCGCAGGAGACCGTCGCCGTTGTAGGGCGTGCTGAACAGGTAGCGGCCGGTGTCCTTGCCGAGCGCGTAGATCCACTGCCAGGGGGCGGTGGTGCCGTCCCACTTCACCCGCGCCGACACGGTCAGGTCGGTCCGGTCCTTCAGCACGGCCAGGGGCAGTTTCACGTAGGCGCCGCCGGAGTCGGCGGCCCCGCCGGGCAGGCTCAGGGCGCGGCCGCCGCCCGCGCCGGCCACCAGGGCCGCCGTGGAGCCGTTGACCAGGGTGCCGTCCAGGCCGTTGCCGGACCTGTCGGCGATGGTGCCGGAGGCGAGGTCGTCGGTGTCGAAGTCGTACACGAGGGCGGGAGCGGGCGGGTCGGCGGTGGCCATGGCGTCCGAGACTCCTGTGGATAACGCGAGGGTGAGGACGGCCGGGAGGAGCCCGGCTCGCGCGGCCTTGGTGATGCTCGTCGGTGTCATCACGACTTCCCTAGGTGATCGTCTTAATGGCGATGGGTCACCTGGTGCTGGAGGGAGTGCCGTCCCTGTTCACCACTATGTGAGCGTTAACAGATTCGTGCCGGGAGAGTGAGCGGCTGCGCAACGCGGGTTTCGCGCAGGTTACGCGGCGGCGACTCGGCGCGTCAATGCTCCGTCCTCGGGCGATCTTCCCGGGCGTTGGGCTCCTGTTTGCCCGCATGTCACGATTCGGTTTCGAGCGTTACCGGCTCTTGACGCACGTCCGAGCCTGGGCGACAGTCAAGCACATCGTTGAACCGGTTCGCCGGACGCGAGGGTCCGCAGGTGGTCGCCTGCCGGGACGGTGCCGAGCCCCGGCCTGGCGCGACCTGCGAACGCCGAGGACAGGCGTCCCTCGCCCCGGCATCCGGGAGACGGTCCAGGGAGTCGGCTGTCACAGTAATCGAACCGGTTCGATGACCAAGGAGGTGAGAATGGCGACGATCGGGGACGTGGCCCGGGAGGCCGGCGTCAGCCGCAGCACGGCGTCGTACGCGCTGTCGGGCAAGCGGCCCATCTCGGAGGAGGTGCGCCGGCGCGTCCTCGCGGCGGCCGAGGCGCTCGCCTACACGCCGAACGCCGGCGCGCGGGCCCTGGCCACATCCCGGACCAAGGTCCTCGCTCTGCTCGCGCGCTTCTACACGGACGAGTTCGCCCCCGCGATGATGCAGTACATCCAGGGAGTCACCGACACCGCCCGCGACCTCGGCTACGACACGCTGCTGGTCACGGACGAGGACGGCGCGCGGGCGCTGCGGCGCATCACCGACTCCCGCATGGTGGACGGCGTCGTCCTGATGAACATCGCGCAGGACGACCCGAGGCTGCCCATCCTGCGGGCCGCGTCCCAACCGGGCGCCACGGTCGGCCTGCCGGGCGACTGCTCGGGGATCGACGTGTTCGATCTCGACTTCGAGGAGGCCGGACGGGCCATGGTGGACCACCTCCACCGGCTCGGCCACCGCGAGCTGATCCTGATCTCGCAACCGGAGCACGTGGTCGAGCGGGGCGGCGCGTACGTGTGGCGTCTCAGGGACGCCGCGCTGGAACGGGCGCGCCAGTGCGGCGTCACGCTGCACACCGTGTACGGCGAGTCCCGGCAGCCGGCCGTCGGGCGCCTGCTCCACACGCTGCTGGACACCTACCCGTCGGCCACCGGCCTGCTGATCAACAATGAGGCGGCCGCCGCGGCGCTGCCCTCCGTCACCCACGAGCGAGGGCTGCGGGTGCCCGAGGACCTGTCGGTCATCGGGCGCTACTCCGCCGAGTTCGCCGCTGCCTTCTCCCTGCCCTATTCGTTCGTCGAGAGCGCACCCGACCGCCTCGGCTCCATGGCGGTGCGCCAGCTCGTGCGCCGCGTGGAGTCGGCGGAGGCCCGTCGCGAGCCGTTCGTCGTGCGCTTCATCTCTCCCGAACTGGTGTCCCACGGAAGCACCACACCCCCGAGAGAGCCCCACACGCGTCCGCGCGTCCGCTAGGACCGGGCGAACGCCACAGAACTATCCGAGGCGCTTGCTGTTAGCGCTAACACCTGGAGGATTCGGGTGAACCGTACATCGTTCTCCGCCCGGGCCGCGGTCTTCGGAACCGCCGTCCTGAGCCTGTCCGCCCTGACCGCCTGCGCGTCCGCGCCTACCCCCGGCACCGGTACCGCCGCCCCCGCCGCCGACGCGACCACCTACACGTGGTGGGACCCGTACCCCCAGCACGACGCCTCCTCCGCCTGGGCCAAGCGGGTGGACTCCTGCGGCAAGCAGGCCGGCGTCACCATCAAGCGCACCGCCTACGACACCACGGCGCTGACGAACCAGGCCCTGCTCGCGGGCCAGGAGGGCAACGCCCCCGACGTCATCCTGCTCGACAACCCGGCCGTCTCCACCCTCGCCGACGCGGGGATGCTCGCCACGATGGACGAGTTCGGCCTGGACACGGCCAGGTTCGACAAGAACCTCATCGCCGCCGGCGAACTCGACGGCAAGACCTACGGCATCCCCATCGGCGCGAACACGCTCGCGCTGTACTACAACAAGAAGATCCTCGACGCCGCCGGCGTCGACCCGGCCTCGATCAAGGACTGGGCCTCGCTCGGCACGGCGCTGAAGAAGATCAAGGCCGCGGGCAAGAAGCCGATCACCTTGGCGGCCATCGGCACGGAGGAGGGCTCCTTCCAGTTCCTGCCGTGGTTCTGGGGCGCCGGCGCGCAGCTCACCGAGCTGGACTCGCCGCAGGCGGCCGAGGCGCTGACCCTCTGGAACTCCTGGGTCAAGGACGGCCTCGCCCCCAACTCGGTGATGAGCAACTCGCAGAACACCTCCTGGGAGGAGTTCCTCACCGGCGAGTTCGGCTTCGCCGAGAACGGCACCTGGCAGATCAACAGCGCCGCGAAGGCGGGCTTCCCCACGGGCATCGTGCAGATCCCCGCCAAGGACGGCGGCGCCGCCCCCACCCCGACGGGCGGCGAGTTCATCACGGTCCCGGTGCAGAAGGACACCAAGCGCTACACCGCCACCAAGAAGATCGTCGAGTGCATGACCACGCCCGAGGGCCTGGTCGAGACGGGCACGACGTTCGCCTACTACATCCCGTCCACCGCCGAGGGGCAGCAGGCGATCCTCGCCAAGGAGCCGAGCCTGAAGCCGTGGGTCGAGGCCGTCAAGTCGGCAAAGGGTCGCACCAGCGACAACCTCGGCACCAAGTACCCCAAGATCTCCGAGGCCCTGTGGACGGCGGTGCAGAAGGCGCTGAGCGGCTCGGCCGCGCCCGCCGAGGCGCTCAAGGAAGCGCAGGCCAAGGCCAAGCAGGCCACAGGCGGCTGAGCGGACCTCCGATGGCATTCACCCGCACCGACACGGTCGCGACCACCGGCAGGCCGGCGGCGAAGGTGAGCTCCGCCCCCGGCCGCCGGCGCTCCGGGCGGTGGACGGCCCTCGCCTTCCTCGCGCCGCTCCTCGTCTACCTGCTCGTCTTCTACGCCTATCCGCTGTACCGCAACATCGAGCTCAGCGTGCACGACTACACGCCGCGCGCGTTCGTGCAGGGCGACCCCGAGTTCACCGGCCTGGCCAACTACCGCGCCGTCCTGTCGGACGACGCCTTCCTCTCGGCCCTGCGCAACACGGCCCTGTTCACGCTGGTGTCCATCGCCTTCCAGTACGCGCTCGGCCTGGCGCTCGCGGTCTTCTTCCACCGCGGCTTCCGGCTCTCCGCGGTGCTGCGGGCGATGTTCCTCGTGCCGTGGCTGCTGCCGCTGATCGTGTCGGCCTCGACCTGGTCGTGGATGCTCAACAGCGACAACGGCATCGTCAACGCGTTCCTCCAGGCGTTCGGGATCGGCCAGATCAACTGGCTCACGTCGCCGGGCACCGCGCTGTTGTCCGTCACGGTCGCCAACATCTGGCTCGGGATCCCGTTCAACCTGGTGATCCTCTACGCCGGGCTGCAGAACATCCCGGCCTCCCTCTACGAGGCCGCCGGCCTGGACGGGGCGAACGCCTGGCAGCGGTTCTGGCGCATCACCTTTCCCCTGCTGCGTCCGGTGTCGGCGATCACGCTGCTGCTCGGCCTCATCTACACGCTCAAGGTCGTCGACATCATCTGGATCATGACGAGGGGCGGGCCCGCGGACGCGTCGGCGACGCTGGCCATCTGGTCCTACCGCGAGGCGTTCGGCACGGGACAGCCCGACTTCTCCCCGGCGGCGGCCGTCGGCAACATCCTCATCCTCATCGCCTTCGCCGCGGGCCTCCTCCACGTACGTCTCCAGCGGAAGGAGGGCTTCTCGTGACTAGATGGCGGACCGCGGTAGGTGTCGTCCTCGTCGGGGTGATGCTCTTCCCCGCCTACTGGATGGTCAACGTCTCCCTCACCAGGACCGGCGACATGCGGGCCGACCCGCCCCACTGGTTCCCCTGGAACCCCACGTTTGAGGGGTACGCGGCGGCGCTCGGCCAGCAGCTTCCCGCCCTGGCCACCAGCCTGTTCATCGGCCTCGGGACCGTCGCCATCACCCTGCTGGTGGCTCTGCCGGCGGGGTACTCGCTGGCCAAGCTGCTGCCGCGCGGCGCCGGCGCGATGGACTTCCTGCTGCTCGTCGCGCAGATGATCCCGGCCGTCGTCATGGCCATGGGCTTCTACGCGATCTACATCAGGCTCGGGATGCTGAACACCGTCGCGGGGCTGATCGTCGCCGACTCGACGCTGGCCGTGCCGTTCGCGGTGCTCCTGTTCCGGGCGTTCATGGCGGGCATCCCCCGGGAGATCATGGCCGCGGCGCAGATCGACGGGGCGGGCACCTGGCGCACGTTCCGGTCCATCGTCCTGCCGCTGAGCCGCAACTCGGTGATCACGGTCTCGCTCTTCGCGTTCCTCTGGGCCTGGTCGGACTTCATCTTCGCCTCGACGCTCAACCGCAGCAGCGACACGATCCCGATCACCCTCGGCATCTTCCGCTACATCGGCAACAACACCACCCAGTGGAACTCGATCATGGCGACCGCGGTGATCGCGTCCGTCCCGGCCGCCTTCCTCCTCGTTCTCGCGCAGCGCTACATCGCCGCCGGGGTCACCGCCGGCGCAGTAAAGGACTGAACACCCAGTGACGACCACACCACAGGCGCCGGCCACCGCACGCGCCGTCCCCGTGCTGCCCACGAGCGGGCCGGTACGTCCCCTCGGGCTCGGCCAGGTCACCCTCACCGGCGGGTTCTGGGGCGGCCGCCAGGCCGTGAACGCCGCGGCCACGCTGGCCCACTGCGAGTCGTGGATGGAGCGCCTCGGCTGGCTGGCCAACTTCGACCGCGTCGCCGACGGAACGACCTCGCCCGACCGGCCCGGCTGGTCGTTCTCCGACTCCGAGGTCTACAAGCTCCTGGAGGCCCTGGCCTGGGAGACGGGCC
>NZ_JBFAIA010000103.1:0-28145 GCF_040654455.1 Nonomuraea sp. NPDC050691 | reverse complement strand
CGCACCGGTCGGCGACGTCGGTCCAGCCGGCGATGGCACGGTCGATGTCCTCGTCCGAGGGCACGACCACAGCCAGCCAGGCGAGTCCCGCGTCCGAGAGCACCTTGCCCTGGAACATCGGTTTGTCGGTCTCCCAGTAGCGCCAGCCCTCGACGCGCGACGGGATGTCGGCGATGCCCGCCGCGGTGCGGAGCACCTTGCAGGAGTCGAGCCGGGCACGGACCGTCCAGTGCACGCGGTATCCGAAGGCGCGGTACCAGAGGTTGCCGTACTTGCCGTCGCTGATCTCACGCGTGTAGTCGTGACCGGTGAAGATCATGTGCCGCTTCTCCAGGTGCGGCGTGACGGCCCGGGAGAGCTGGCGCACGATCGTGTCCGGCGTGAGCTCCGTGCTGATCGACCGCAGCTTGTCGAAGTTCGCCTCGACGAACGCGAGGACCTCGTGCTCCCGGTGGACACTCGCCGTCATCGAGCCGCCGGGGCCGTCGATGAAGCGGGTGCGCGGGATGTAGAAGTGCCGCGGCTCCAGGGAGTGGATCCTGAAGAAGGTCCCCCTGTTGCAGTCGTCGCCGATGCCGGCGAGGTGGATGTGGCGCTTGTGGCGGTGGATGCCATTCGTCGTGACGACCGGCTCGTCCGGGTCGAAGTCGTCGTTGTCCTCGTCCTGGTCGTGGATCTGGGTGACGATGGAGTCCTTGATCGCCTGCTTGAGCTTCTTGTCCTTCTTCGGATCCGCCGCGAACGCCGGAGCCGCCACGCTGGCGGCGAGCACCACGGACAGGGTTCCGGCCGTGGCGAGCGTCAGCAGCGCCTTGACCGGCCCGCTCTCGGTCTTGGTACTGGTTCGGGAACTGGTGAACATCTGAGGTTCCGTTCCTCTCGGAACGCGGCAGATGGCCGCGGTCAATCCATTGGCCGGAAAAGGCCCCCGTTTACACGCCGCGCATGCACAGCGTGACGGTAAAGATGCTTACAGTTGCCGCGAGCCATCCCATGACGCCACGCCGAATCGGAATTCCCCGTACAGGGAAAGCAAGGGTGAAAAAGCGTCAACGAGCGCCGCATCATGCCATTGCCGGTATTCCGCGTGGCGAGTCGCCCGATTTGACGGTGTTCACCACAGCGGAGTACCGGGCGGAAAACGGAATAAAGGGCGAAGGCCGAAATTTACCGTCAGGTGCCGAGAAAGCGTCGCACTCCGGCCGCGATCCAGATCGTCGACAGGGCCGCGTACGCCGTCAGCAGCGCCATCGGGGCCGCCGACAGCGCCACCGCCACGACGGCGGCCACGGCCAGCAGCGCCGACCAGCCGTACAGGACCTTGCGGGCGCGCGGCGAACCGGTGTGCCCGGCCTCCTGGACGGGCGTCACCATCGCCATGAGCGCGGCCCCCGCCGTCGCCAGAGCCTCCAGGCCCGCCGCCGCCCCCGCCGCCAGCACGGTCGCGCCGGCGACCGGCAGGGCGCAGCACAGCGCGGCCACCCGCGCGTCGCCGCTCGCGAACATCAGCCTGGTCGCCTTGCCCCGCGCCAGGCGCAGCGTGGTGAACGCCTCGGCCACCCACGCCCCCCAGTGGAGCAGCGCGATGAGGACGAACACGACGACGAGCGCCGGCATGGCCGGCAGCAGCAGCACCAGCCATCCCCGGCCGAAGAACCTCTCCCGCAGCCGCGTCAGCGTCCGGTAGACCGGGTTGCGCTGCTTGAGGGCGGTCAGCAGCAGCCCGCGCGCGGTGTCGAAGCCGGGGTCCAGGCTCAGCACCTCGCGGAAGGCCGAAGCCGCCTCGGCGGGGTCGCCCGCCGCCAGCGCCGCCTGCCCGTACGCGAGGTGGGCGAGCGTGCTCTCGGGGCTCAGCGCGATGGCCCGCGAGGCGGTGGCCCGCGCCTGGGCGCCGTCGCCGAGCCCCGCGAGCGCCAGCGCCAGCAGGCTCGCGAGGTCGGACTCCTCGGGATCGACGGCCAGCCCGCGCCGGGCCGCATCGGCCGTCTCCCGCCACTGGCCCGCCTGCAGGTGCGCCCGCGCCAGCACCTCCCAGGTCAGCGCCTCCTCCGGGGACAGGGCCAGGGACGCCCGCGCGGCCGCGATCGCCTCCGGCAGGCGGCCCGCGCCTCTGTGGACCTGGGCGGCGACGTAGTGCGTGAACCAGTGCTCCGGCGCCAGCCGCACGGCCTCGTGCGCCTCCGCGATCGCCTCGCCGTGCCTGCGCTGGGCGTCGAGGGCGACGGCGAGGTAGGCGTGCGCGGTCGCGTGCTCCGGAGCCTCAGCCAGGACGCCGCGCAGCTCCCGCTCGGCGTCGGCGGGGCGGCGCAGCTCCAGCAGCGCCCGCGCCCGCTGGAGCGCGCCGGCCGCGGGCGGGGACGGCAGCGTCATCGCACCTGCTTGATCCAGGGCATCAGCTCGTCCCAGGCGCCCGAGTCGTTGGCGTGCATCACGTAGTTGCGGGCGGTGCCCAGCCACTCGCGCACGGCGGCCGGCTTGACGGCCTGCGCGGCCGCCAGCAGGTCGGGCGTCGACAGCGGGATGGCCCGGCCCGCGCTGATCGACTGGTGCAGCTTGGCCTCGACCGCCCGGTCCACCACGCCCTTCAGGTCGGCGCCGGCGAACAGCTCCGTGACCCGGGCCACCGCGTCGAAGTCCATCTCCGCCAGCGGCTTGTCGCGGCAGAGGATGCGCAGGATCGCGGCGCGCGCCGCGTGGTCGGGCGGCGGTACGAACACGAGCTGGTCGAAGCGGCCGGGGCGGCGGAAGGCCACGTCGATGTACCAGGGGGCGTTCGTGGCGGCCAGGACCAGGACACCCTCGTTGGCGTGCTGGTCCACGCCGTCGAGCTCGGCCAGGAACTGGTTGACGAGCTGGCGGTTGTGCGCCTGCCGCATGTCGGAGCGGCGCGCCGCCAGGGCGTCCACCTCGTCGAAGAACAGCACGCACGGCCGGTTGCGCCGGGCCAGGTCGAACACGGCGCGCAGGTTGCGCTCGCTGGAGCCGATGTACATGTCGAGGATGTCGGAAAGGCCGACGCTCACGAACGCGGCGCCGAGCTCGCCGGCCGCGGCCCGGGCGAGGTGGGTCTTGCCCGCGCCGGGCGGGCCGTACAGCAGCACGCCGCCGCCGGCCCGCTTGCCGAACGCCTTGAACAGCTCGGGCTGCTGGATCGGGAGGAGCAGCTTGACCCGCAGCGCCTCCTTGACGGCCTCCATGCCGGCCACGTCCGAGAACGAAACGGCGGACCGCTCGACCTGGGAGCCGCCGGGCCCCTCCGCCGGCTGCTGCGCCGGCCCGCCCTGCCCGCCCCACGTCGCACCGCCCGCGGGAGCTCCGGGAGCGCCCCAGGAGGGTCCAGGAGCGCCCCAGGAGGAGCCTGGCGCGGCGGACGGGCCGGTCGGGGCGATCGGCTGGGGCGTCAGGCGGGCCGCGAGGTCGGCGTCCGCCACCGACGGGTCGCGCGAGACGGCCTCGTGGTAGCGGCGGGCCGCGCCGTGCGCGTCCCCCTCCCCGAGCAGCGCGCGGGCGGCGATCACGCCCAGCCGCGGCGCGTGGCCCGGGATGGACAGGAACGGCTCCAGGACGGCCAGGGCCTGACCGTGCGCGCTCTGCCGGACGAACGCCTCGGCCAGCCCGGCGGCGATCTCCGGGTCCTTGGGCGCCAGCACCAGCGCGGCGCGGTACTCGGCCTCGGCCTCCGCGAGGTACCCCTTGGCCAGGAGCTGGTCGGCGAGGTGCCGTCGCAGAGGGAGATTGTCCGGCGAGAGGCGCGCCGCCTCGCGCAGCGCCTGGAGTCCGGCGTCGTCGAGCACGCGCGCGGTCCCTTCTGTCGATCGGGTTACGGTCGGCAAGCCTAGAGCTCGCTAGGCTACCGAAATCCCCCGATCGCCGGACCGTGTGGGGCGAACCGGGCAGCCGGTCAGCCGCCGGCGATCTGCTCGCCCGCGTAGTCGAGCAGCCGCTCCGCCGTGCCGAAGCGGCGGGTGTTCTGGTCGCCGAGCAGCACGCCGACGACCTCCCGGCCGCCGCGCTCCCCGGCGAACAGCAGGCAGAATCCCGCGTCGTTCGTGAAGCCGGTCTTGACGCCGAGCACCCCGTCGGCCTGCTGGAGCAGTTTGTTGGTGTTGCGCCAGGTGTGCGCCCGGTGCACCGCCGACTTGGCCACCTTGTGCACCTCGGCGCCCACGACCGCCCTGAACGTCGAGTCGTCCAGGGCGACGTCGGCGAGCTTGACCTGGTCCACGGCCGTCGAGTAGCCGCCCTTGGCCGGGGTCGGCAGGCCGTCGGCGTTGGTGTAGCGGGTGTTCGTCAGGCCGAGCCGCTTGGCCTCGGCGTTCATCTTGGCCACGAACGCGGTCATGCCAGGGCCGTACCTGCGCGCCAGCGCGTTGGCCGCGTCCGCCCCCGACGGCAGCATCAGCCCGTACAGCAGGTCGCGGATCGTGAGCCGCTCGCCCTTCTTCAGCGCGGCCGTGGTGGCGCCGTTGCTCGTGGCGTGACGCACGTCCGCCGCGGTGATCTCGATGGTGTCGGTCAGCCGCGCCTCGCGCAGCACCACGCGCGCGGTCATGACCTTGACCAGGCTGGCCACCGGGACCCGGCGCGTCTCCCGCTTGCTGAAGTGGACCGTTCCGGCCGAGTCGGTGACGTACGCCTCCTTCGCGGCGACCGCCGGCAGCGCCGCGGCCTGCACCGCGCTCCTGAGCGCGGACGCCGGCGCGGAGACGGCCGGCGCGGCCCCCGCGGGGGCCGGAGAGGCGACCCCGAGGGCGAGAACGAGAGTGGCAGAGCCGATGAAACCCCCAATACGCATGGCGACATGGTCCCAGGTGATCAACGCTCCGTTTGCCGAACCAGGTCTCAAAGACGCGACAACAAGGACCAGTGCCGGGTAAACCGTCGTTACGGACGACGGCGAACGGGGGCGTCATGACGGGCAAGTACCTCATCAGCAGGGACGAGACGGGCACGTTCCGCTTCGCGCTGGTGGCGGCGAACGGGCAGACGGTCGCGGTCGGCGAGGGGTTCGCGACGAAGGCCGCCTGCGTCAACGGGATCGAGTCGGTGCGCAGGATTTCCCCGGACGCCACGGTCGAGGACCACACCCACCTCCCCGTGTGACCCGGGGGCGGGAGGGCCCGGGGGGTCAGGCGGCGAGGACCTTCTCGGCGCGCTTTCTGCGCCGCCAGAGGACGAAGGCGACGGCGCCCGCCATCCCCAGCACGGCCACGACCACGGCCGTCACCGGCGACGACGCGGCCAGCTGCAGCCAGCCCCACACCAGCGCGGTCAGCCCGAACCACCACAGCGGCGCCCAGGTCAGGCACCCCAGCGCGCTCGCCACCACGTACCACGGATAGGAAACCCGCAGCGCCCCGGCCACCCAGGGCAGCGTGTGCCGCAGCATCGGCACCCAGAAGCAGCCGTAGACGGCCAGCGCGCCCCACCGCTCGACGACGCCCTCGATCTTCGCGATGCGCTCGCGGCCCAGCCGCACGCCGATCCGCGAGTCGTACAGCCGCTCGCCGAGCTTGCGCCCGACCCAGTAGTAGACCTGGAACGCCCCGAACAGCGCCACGATGAGGATGACGCCCACCAGCCAGTACGGCAGCCCGAGCCAGAAGGGCTCACCGGGGGAGGGGACGGCGAGTGCCCGGCGCCACATAGCGGAACATCACCCCCAGATCGTACAAAGGTCAGCCTAACCTTAGTTCACGCTCAAGCTTGCCCGCCACAGCGCTCCGGCCGCCACTCCTCCCCATCCTGCCGCACCGGCGGCCTGCAAGGACGCCGCAAAAAGTGCAAGTCACCGACAACCGCCCCGCAATCGCTCTCGCTTACACCTGTACGTGAGCGAAGAGGAGTCACGATCATGGGGACGAGAAGCGCCGCGGTCCTGGTCAGCGGTACGGCGAACACGGCCAAGCTGTTCGTGGCGGCGTTCGCCTTCACCGCCGCGTACGTGGGGTTCTCCGCCTACGACACCGCGAGCTCCGCTCCTCGCGACGAGCGGACCGTGACGCTGTCGGCCCGCGAGATGCCGATGACCGCGCCGCTCGCGTCGAGCCAGTCCCCGGCCGCCCCCGGCTCGGTGACGGTCGCCGAGACGCGCAGCGAGGCCGGGTGCGCCAAGACGTTCACGGCCCGGGGCGTGGTCGTGAACCCCGACCCCGACGGCACCGCGCTGTACACCTGGCGGCTGGCCCGCCTGAGCCCGCGCGGCCACGCGTGGCGCGACTACCTGGTGGACCACGCCGGTTTCGCCGGGCGCCAGGAGAGCGTCGACTGGTCGCCGCGCATCACCGGCAACCCGGGGTGGTACCGCGTCGAGCTGTCCGTGCGGGGCGCCGGCACCGTCAAGAGCAAGCGCTTCCAGGTCACCTGCTGACAGCGTTCTCCCTAGTGGCCGACCGACCGGCGGGCGGCCTCCACCCAGCGGTGCACGCCGACCCGCTCCGCGACCTCCAGCGCCTTGATGTAGTGGTCGCGCGCCGCCTCCGGCTGCCCCAGCCGCAGCGCGAGGTCGCCGAGCGTCAGCGCGACCGGCCACAGCGCCACCACGCCGGTGCCCGCCCCCGCGATCCGGTCGGCGAACGGCACGAGCTTGTCGTAGCAGTCGACCATCCGCTCCCGGTCGTCGAGCAGCATCCCGGCCAGCGCCCGCCAGGTCATCGCCAGCTCGTACAGGAAGTCGGGCCGGACCGGCGGCCGGACGGCGGCCACGGCCTTGGCGTCGGCCAGGTGCCCGGCGGAGGCGAGCGCCAGCGCGTACGCGTCGAGCGTCCACTTGGCGCCCCGCTGGTGCGCCTCGGCCAGCAGCTCGACCGTCTCGGCCGCGCGGCCGGCCACCAGGTGCAGGCAGAACGTGGTGATCAGCGGCAGGTCCTGGCGGCCCTCCAGCATGCCGGCGCGCGCCGTCATGCGGGCCGCCTCGCGGTAGGTGCGCTCGGCACCCGCGTAGTCGCCGGCGATCATCAGCCGCTGCCCGGAGTACCAGGCGCAGACCGCGGCGGGCGCGGACAGGTCGTACTGCCGGGCCAGCCGCTCGGCGGCGGCGGCGTGCTCGTCGGCCACGGCGAACTCGCCGCGGGCCGCCGCGCACTCCAGCAGCACGAGATGGGAGAGCGCCTGGGTGGCCATCTGGCCGGAGCGCTGGGCCACCTCCAGCAGCTCGCGGCCGATGCTCTCGCGGGTGTCGACCGCCGGGATGTCGTACGACTGGCGCAGCCGCCCGCTCAGCGCGGCGGCCAGCAGCACCGGGTCGCCGCTCTGCCGGGCCAGCTCCAGCGCCTCCAGCGACGCCTGCCGCCCGCGCTCGGGCGAGGAGGAGCCCTCCAGCTCCAGCGCGAGCGTGGTCAGCAGGCTCGCGCGCAGCGTCTGCTCGCCCTCGGGCAGCTCCATGAGCGCCTTCTCGGTGACGTCCACGATCTCCCACGCGGTGCGGGTGAAGTCGCGCGCCATGCCCTTGTGGGGGACGGCCAGCGAGGCCGCCACCCGAGCGGTGATCTCCAGGTCGCCGAGCGGCAGCGCGGAGTCCATGGCCTCGCGGCGCAGCAGCCGCGCCGCGGTCATGTCGCCGCACAGGGCCAGCGCCTTGATCCGGTGCAGCATGAGCTGCAGCCGGTCGCGGGTGTCGCCGCCGGTACGGTCGAACGCGGCGATGGCCTGCTCCCACAGCGCCGCGCCCTCGCGATGCGCGAAGCGGCGCTCGGCCTGCTCGGCGGCCAGCCCGGCGTAGTGGACGGCCTTCTCGGCGGCGTCGGCCAGGAAGTAGTGATGGGCGAGCGCGGCCACGTCGGACGGGGCGCGCCGCTCGATGACCGCCGCGACCGCCGCGTGCAGCCGGGTGCGGCGCAGCCGGGACGCGTCGGAGTAGATCGTGTCGCGGACCAGGTCGTGGTCGAAGCGCAGCAGCCCCGGGCCCGGCTCGGTGACCAGCCCCGCGAGTAACGCCGCCTCGACGGCCTCGACGACCGCGTCCTCATCGCCGGCCACGTCCACCAGCACGTCCACGTCGACATCGCGGCCGATCACGGCGGCCTGCAGCAGGATCTGCTGGGCCCCGGCGGGCAGGCGCGAGATGCGCCGCCGCAGCACGTCGCGCACGCCCGACGGCACGCGGGAGAGCACCTCGGTGGCGCTGGCCCGGTCGGCGGCGGCCTCGGAGTCGAGCAGGCGGACGGTCTCGCGGACGAAGAACGGGTTGCCCGCGGTGCGCTCGACGATCGACTCGACCGCGTCCTCGTCGATCTCGCGCACGCACGTCGCCCGGACCAGCTCGGCCACGGCCTTCGGGTCGAGCCCCGACAGCTGCACGCGCAGCGGGCCGAGCCGGGCCAGCGAGGCCAGCACGTCGGACTGGCCGTCGTCCAGCTCGCTCTCGCGGCAGGTGACCACGAGCATCACCCGGCTGGTGGCCAGCAGGCTGGGCAGCGCCCGCAGCAGGGCGAGCGTCTGGTCGTCGGCCCAGTGCAGGTCCTCCAGCGTCAGCAGCATCGGCGCCCGCCGCGCCACCCCGGCGAGGTAGCCGCCGACCGCCCGGTGCAGGCGGAAGCCGCCGGACGCCTCGTCGTCGTCGGGGTCGGGCGCGGCGTCGTCCAACAGCGGGGCCAGGAGCTGGGAGTACTCGCCCGCGCCGGTGCGGCCGACCAGCGAGCGCAGGATCTCCACCCACGCCCAGCCGGGTGGTGTCGCGCTGGAGTCGGGGCAGGCGCCCGAGGCCGCCATCCAGCCGTCGGCGGCGAGCCGGCTCTCGAGCTGGCGCAGCAGCGTCGTCTTGCCCGCTCCCGCGACGCCGGTGACGATCGCGACCTGGAACCGGCCCGTACGGCCGGCGGCGGTGGTCAGCCGCGCCAGCTCGGCGTCGCGCCCGACGAACGGCTCGGGCTCCAGCGGGGGAGGCTCGACCGCGGCGGCGGGCCGGGGCGGCCAGGTGTCGCCGACCGGCACGGGCCGCGGCGGCCGGGGCACGGTGGCCAGCTCCAACTCGGGGGCCTGGGCGAGGATGTCGGACTCCAGCTTGCGCAGCGCCGGCCCCGGGTCGATGCCCAGCTCGTCGGCCAGGATGCCGCGGGCCCGGCGCAGCGCCGCCAGCGCGTCGCCCTGCCGGCCGCAGCGGTAGAGGCCGAGGGCCAGCAGCCGCCAGCCCTCCTCGCGCAGCGGATGCTCGGTGGTCAGCGCCTCCAGATCGGGCACGGTCTCGGCGTGCAGGCCGAGACGCAGCCCGGTGTCGGCGTGGCGCTCGCGGGCGACCAGCCGCAGCTCGGTCAGCCGGTTGACCTCGGCCTCGGCCCACGGCTGGTCGGCGAAGTCGGAGTAGGGGGTGCCGCGCCACAGCCCGAGGGCCTTCTGCAGCCGCCCGCGCGCCGACTGCGGGTCGCCCTCCTCCAGGTGCTCGCCCGCGGCCCGGACGAGCTGCTCGAACGTGAGCGCGTCGACCTGGTCGGGCGCAACCCGCAGCGCGTAGCCGGAGGCGACGGTCACCAGCAGCCGGTTGGGCCCGCCACGCGGGCGACCCGGCTCCAGCACGCGGCGCAGCCGCGAGATGTAAACCTGGAGCCCCGACTGGGCTCCCTTGGCCGTGTCGTCATCCCACAGGTCGTACAGCAACGTGTCGACGGGGACGACCTGACCTCTGGCCACGAGAAGGCGGGCGAGGACGGCCCGCTGCCGCAACCCGCCGAGGTCGAGTTCGTCGTCTTCGTACGCCTCGACTGGCCCCAGAACCCGGAACGCCACCATGTCAGCCGCCACGCTATGCAAGCTTCCGAATCGCGCACAAGGTCTTTGTTTCGTTTCGGATGGTCACGGGGAGGCCTTCGAGATCGCGGACGGGGGCTCCGTGGCGGTGCCTCGGCCGTCACGCTTGCGCAGCAGCGCCCACGCGCCCAGGGCGAGGCCGCCGAACGGGATCTCGATAGTGTAAGTCCAGAAGCCGAACAGCAACGCGGTCGCCGTGGCGGGCGCCGCCGGTACCCCGAACGCGCCGGTGAGCAGGAGCACGACGCCGCCCTCCATGATGCCCGCGCCGCTGGGGGTGATCAGGGCGCTGGTGAGCACCCGCGACAGGGCGAAGACCGCGATCGACTGGGCCAGGCCGGGGTAGGCGCCGGTGGCCAGCATGCACACGGCCATGATCGCCCACTGGAACCCGAGGAAGAACACCATGCCCAGCGACAGGCCGGGCCAGCGGGTGTGGACGACGTCGGCGGTGTCGGCGCGCAGCCGTTCGAACGCCTCGGAGGCGTGGAAGCGCAACCGCAGCAGGCGGACCACGGAGTCCAGGCCGCGGCCGAGGAGCCGGGCGGCGCGGTCCCAGTAGAGGGCCGCCGCCACGACCGCGCACAGCACGAGGATCGACACCGCGCCCACCCAGCCGGCCCGGGCCACGGTGTGGTTGGGCGCCTCGCCCGCCATGAGCAGCGCGATGATCCCGACCGCCGGCAGGATGAATCTGAACAAGGTGTTCCAGATGCCGCTGACCAGCGTCATCACCACGATCGGGCGGTTGCCGAACCCCCAGCCGCGGGTCATGGCGAACGTCAGCGCCACCCCGGCCGCGCCGCCGAACGGCAGCAGGTTGCTCACCGCGCTCCCGGCCGCGTTCAGCGTGAGCGCCTGCGTGTGGCCGAGGCCGGGCAGCGAACCGGTCAGCACGAACGTGTACGCGAACAGGCTCAGCAGCCACAGCGCGGTCATCAACGCGATCACCGGGAGGCCGAGCGTGGCGAACACCGCGCCGATCTCGTGCCAGGAGACCGGCTTCCCGGTCAGCGCGTGGACGATCTGCGGCAGGTAGACGACGAGCACCACCGCGAGTGCGAGCGACAGCGCGGAGAGAGTGATCTGGACCCACTTGTTCTTCATCGTGTCCCAGTCTGCCCCTCGCGGGCGCGGCCCGGATCGCCCGTGGGTGTCAACTCGGCCACGGGTCGAGAGGATGGCGCAGGCGGGTGCCGGGCGGGACGTCGCGGCGGACGAACCACTCGGTGCCGAACACCAGGCGGTAGAGCGGGCCGGGCACCTTCAGCAGCACGGCCAGGGTGCGGTCGCCGTCGCCGCCGCTCGCCTGGGAGGCGTGTGCGGCCATGGCGGCCCGCTTCTGTTTCGTGTACTTCCGTACGTTGACCCGGTGGGTGATGACCTCGCCGGGCGAGTAGGCGCTCTCGAACGTCCGCACGTCGAACTCCGGCGGGAACCGGTAGACCTTGCCCGCCAGCCGCAGCAGCCTGACCAGCGGGTCGCGGTCGACCGTGGCCTCCAGCACGATCGGCGTGCCCGCGAGCTCCGCGGCCCGCCGCCCCACCCGGTGGACCTGGACGTGGTCGGGATGGCCGTAGCCGCCCGCCGGGTCGTAGATCGACAGGAGTTCGGCCTCCTCCTCGCGGAGGATGTCGGCCAGCCGGCCCGCGGCCTCCTCGGTGTCGGCGTCGATGAACGCGTCGTCGGGCCGCTCGTCGGCCACGCCGCCCTTCGGCCTGAGGCCCGAGTCGCCGTAGCCGAGACACTCCACGCGGGCGCACCCGAGCAGCGCGGCCGACTCGTACAGCTCCTTCAGCCGGGTGCGGCCGAGCTCCTCGCCGGGCTCCATGTCGGCCAGGCCGCGCTCGCCCGCGGTCGCCACCACGAGCACCACGCGGTGCCCCTCGGCCGCGAGCATCGCCATCGTGCCCGCCGTCAGCAGGGCCTCGTCGTCGGGATGGGCGTGGAAGAACACAGCGGTACGTGGAGGCACAGGCCCAGATTAGTCTGGGAGGGGTGCGGATCTTTCACGTGAGTGACTGTTACCTGCCGCGGCTCGGGGGGATCGAGGTTCAGGTCGCCGACCTCGTGCGGATGCAGAGGCAGGCCGGCCACGAGGTCGAGGTGGCCACCGCCACCAGGGGCGAGGCGCTGCCCGGCGTCCACCGGATCGTCGCGCCGATGCCGTTCGACCTGCCCGTCCACCCGGCCGGCGTGGGGCATCTCACGCGCCGCATGAGAGCCTCGCGGCCCGACGTGGTGCACGTCCACACGGGGGCGGTCTCGCCGTTCGCCTGGATGGGGGTGCGCGCGGCCGTACGGGCCGGGCTGCCGTGCGTGGTGACCGTGCACAGCATGTGGGACCCGCTCACGCGCGCCCTCTACCGCCTGCTGCGCCTGGCGTACGGGTGGCAGCGCTGGGGCCTGGTGGGCACGACGGTGAGCAACGCCGCTGCGGCGCCGATCCGCGCGGTCGCGGGCGCGCGCGTGCCGGTGCGGGTCGTCTCCAACGGGCTGGACCTGTCGGCGTGGCGGACCCTGGCCGGCGATCCCTCCGAGGGGGGTGAGGTGCACATCGTCGCGGTCGGCCGGCTGGCGCCGCGCAAGCAGCCGGTGCGGCTGCTGCGGCTGCTCGACCGGGCGCGGGCCGCGGTGCCGGCGGCGGTGCCGCTGCGGGCCACGATCGTGGGCGACGGGCCGGCGCGCGGGTCCATGGAACGCTACCTCGCCCGGCGCGGCATGACCGGCTGGGTCTCGCTGCCCGGCCGCTACACGCGCGAGCAGATCGCCAAGGTGCTGGAGTCGGCCGACGTGTTCGTGGCGCCCGCGCCGCGCGAGTCGTTCGGCATCGCGGCGCTGGAGGCCCGCGCCGCCGGGCTGCCCGTGGTGGCGCGGGCGCAGAGCGGGGTGGCCGACTTCGTCCGGCACGGCACGGAGGGGCTGCTCGGCCGCGACCTCGGCGAGCTGGCCGCGGCGGTGGCCCGGCTGTCGGCCGACGCGGAGCTGAGGGCCCGGATCACCGCGCACAACCGCGCCACGCCACCGGCCGCGGGCTCCTGGCCGGCCGTCCTGGAGGGCTTCGACCGCGCGTACGCCCAGGCCGCCGGCCTGGTCCGGGCCAGGGGCGGCCGGATCGGCTAGGGCCGGTTGAGCACCACGTACCCGTCGCGCTCGAACACCCTGCGGTAACCCTCGGCCTCCAGCCTGCCGACCGTCGCGGCCTGGTCCTCCGCCGAGCCGAACGGGAACTCCCAGCGGGCCGTGTCCGCCACCACCCACGGGGCGCCGCGCGACTGCCCGGTCCACAGCAGGACGGTGGCGCGCGCGGAGAGCGCGGGCCCGACCGAGTTGGCGGCCTCCACGACGACGCCCGCCGGAACCTTGGACACGGCCTCGCGGGCCGCGGCCACCTTGACCTCGTCGCCCCGGTAGAAGGCCGGATGGTAGAGCTGGTCCAGGGCGAAGCGGGGGACCAGCGTCACGGCGATCACGCACGCCCCGAACGCCCAGGCCAGCTTCAGCGACCGGTCGTCGGAGCGCCGGAACCGGCGCAGCAGCCGCGCCAGCCCGTCCACGCCCGCGCACAGCAGGATGACCACGGTGAACGCGCTGTACTGGAAGTCCGCCTGCCACCACAGGGCGCGGTCCGACAGCATGCGTTCGAGCACGTGCGGCAGCGCCGCCAGCGACAGCGGCGACAGCAGGCAGAGCAGCAGCGTCGGCCAGGCCATCAGGAAGAGCGTGTCGACCTTGGCCTCGTCGTCGAACGGGATGAGGATCGCGCCGACGGGGTCGCGCAGCAGCGTCAGCACGGCGCTCGGCGCGTCCGGCCCGAGGTGGCCGTACGCCCAGAAGTCGTCGGTGCTGCCGCCCAGCATGGGGATGAGCGCCCCGCGCGTCAGCATCACCGCGCCCGCGCCGATCGCCGCGCAGCACAGGCCCCGGAAGCGCTCGCCGGTGACGAACAGGTAGATCGCGAACCCGATCACCATCAGCCCCATGTCCTCCTTGACCAGGAGGAGCCCCGCCATCGCCGTGAACGCCGGCAGGTGCCGTCCCGCGTGGTAGCGCTCGATCATGATCGAGGTGAGCAGCGGGACGAACATCACCTCGTGCGCGTCGAACGCGATCGCCTGCGCCACGGGCCACGACAGCGCGTACGCGACGGCGACGAGGTAGGCGGGGACGGTGCCGAGCACCCGCCGGGTGAACAGCCACACGAACGGGATCGCGGCGGCGAACAGCAGCGCCTGTGCGACGACCAGCGACTCCGGCCCGTCGTGGATCCAGTAGAACGGCGCGAGCAGCGCGTACGCGGGGGAGAAGTGGTCGGCGATCTGCAGGTACTCGAGCCCCCGGCCGTGGAAGGCGCCGACGGCCGGCACGTACGGGGGCCGGAAGTGCGCGTAGTTGCGCACCGCCTGGTCGAAGATGACCAGGTCGAAGATCGAGGCGCGGAACGTGGCCAGCTTGACGAGGCCGACGGTCGCGTACATCGCGGCGGAGAGCAGGGCGATCAGGCCCACTCCGAGCCGGTGATCGCTCAGCTGGAGTCTCCAGCCGCTGAGGCGGAGCTGCCAGGGGGAGGAGGAGGTGGCGGGGGTCGCCTCGGTGTCGCCCGCCAGCGTGTCGCCCGTCACGAGCAGCTAGGTTAGACGGATTTTTCGGGATATGCGGCTTTCCTGACGGCGGCCCCGCTTCCCGTAGGAAGGGACCGGCCGCCGCGATGCACTGCCCCCCGCAGGCGTCGCGACGGCCGGAGGCAGGCGTCAGCCGCAGGCGCTCTGGATCTTCGTGACGAAGCCCTGCATCTTCTGCACCGACTCCATGGTGGCGCTCGGGTTCGCGGCGTCGATCTTGAGGCCGTCGAGACCGGTGGCCAGGTCGTTCAAGGCGGCGGCGAGCTCGCCGTCGTAGTTGCCGGCCAAGGTCTTCACCTTGGCGGCCGCCTCGTCGCCCGCCGTCTCGAACGCCTTGGGGTCGGCCGCGACCTTGGCCATCGAGCCGCTGAAGTCATTCATGATCTTGGTGACTTCGTTGCCGACCTGGTTGCAGTCGACCGCGTTGCCGAGCGCGCCACAGGCGGTGGTGAGGCCGGCGAGGGTGAGCGTCGCGATCGCGACGGCGATGCGGCGGCTGGGGGAGTTCATTTCATGCCCTTCGTTGCTTTTGCGGATGAAGGGACAGTATGAGGCGGTCCTTGACCGTCACTTGCACACCGCTGACAACGCCGCCAACAGACCCGCCCCGTCAGGCGGGCGGCCTTGACCGGGGAATTCGCGCGGACGACCGGGCCTCAGAAGGGGAGCCGCCGGCCGGACGGAGTGCGCAGGTCGAGGGGGGCCGGCTGCTGGGCCGGGCGGGGGCGTTGCACGATCTGGACTCTCTTCACAACCCTGGGATACCCAACGGATTGCCTTGAACTCCTCACGAGCGGGTACCGTGACGGGTGATGCTGGCGGACCCGTTCGTGCACCCGGCGCTCTTCTATCGAGGCGACCGGGAATACGTCGATGCCACCACGGCCTTCATCCGCGAGGGGCTCGCGGCGGATGAGCCGGTGGCCGTCGCGGTGCCTGCCGCGAACCTCAGGCTCATCGAGAGCGCGCTGGGCGCCGACGCCGCCCGCGTACGGCTCCTCAACATGGAGGAGGCGGGCCGCAACCCCGGCCGCATCATCCCCGGGGTGCTGCGCTCCTTCGCCGACCGCCACACCGGCGGGCACGTGCGGATCATCGGCGAGCCGATCTGGGCCGGTCGCAGCTCCACCGAGTACCCCGCCTGCGCCCAGCACGAGGCGCTGATCAATCTGGCCTTCACCGGGCGGCACGTCACGATCCTGTGCCCCTACGACGCCGATCGGCTCGACCCCGAGGTCCTGCGCGAGGCGGAGCTCACCCACCCGGTGCTCCAGGACCTCAAGGGCGAATGGGCCAGCGACGCCTACGACCCCCACCACGTCGTGCGCGAGCACAACCGGCCCTTCCCCGAGCCCAGCGGATTCGCCGTCCTCCGCTTCGACCGCGACAACTTCGCGGCGGCCCGCGGCCTGGCCGTCGGCCTGGCCACCGAGCTGGGCTTCGACGGCGCCCGGCTGGACGACATCCGCCTGGTCGTCGCCGAGCTCTGCGCCAACAGCCTCGACTACGGCGGCGGCGCGGGCGACATCCGGGTCTGGGCCGAGGCCGACCGGCTGGTGTGCGAGGTCGCCGACAAGGGGCACATCACCGACCCGCTGGCCGGCCGCGAGCCGGTGGACCCGCGCATCGCGGGCTCACGCGGGCTGCTCATCGTCAACCTGCTGAGCGATCTCGTACGGGTCCACACACGCGCCGGCGGCACCCGGATCCGCGCCTACTTCGACATCCCCGCCCGCTGAGCCGCCGGCCCTCCGGGCAGGGCCCGTCCCGGGGTGGGGCCCGCCCTACCGCCCCTGAGGAGGGCGGCCCCCTCGGGGACGACGTCCACCCAGGTCACCCAGGGCCGTCCCAGGGGTGCCCCGACCAAGGTATTAGGGGGCCGTTCAGGGCCGCTTCGGGCTGATCTCCGATATTCCGCGAAGCCGCGTTCCACGAGCTTTGAGGCATGAAGGCATTGCTTGTGAGCGGACTCTCCACCATCGTCGCCGGGACGGGCGCCATGCTGGCCCTGCACACCTGGACCGGGCTCGACCCGATGCACACCGTGATCAGCTCGTACGCCTTCCACCCGGGAGGCTGGCTGCTGCCCACCTCGCTGACGCTGTTCGCGGCGGGCGGCGCGCTCACCGCCGAGGGGCTGCGCCGGGCCGGCGCGAGCGGCGGCGTCGTGGTGCTGGTGGTGGCGTGGGCGGTCAGCATGTTCCTCATCGGGGCGTTCCCGACGGACCGGCCGGGTGTGCCGCTGTCGCTGTCGGGCGGCATCCACCGGTACGCCGCGTTCGCCGCGTTCCTCGCCATGCCGGCGGCCGGGATGCTGTGGGCCAGGACCCGCCCCCGGTACGCCCGGGCCGTGCGGGTGCTCAGCTCGATCGCTCTCGGCGCGCTCCTGCTGGTCGTGATCCCGTACGTGGTGCGGATGTGCGGGATCCCGCTGGCCGACGACGAGGTGCCGGCCGGGCTGACCCAGCGCGTCGTGGTCGTCTCCGAACTGGGCGTCCTGGCCCTGGCCGGTCTGTCGATGCTGCGGCCGGCCTCGCGCCGGGCGGCTCAGCGCTCCCAGGGCGCGGTGTCGCCCATCTTGGCGTAGTACTTGGCCAGATGCGCCTTGACCCGGGGGATCTCGTCCTCGGGGATGCGTACCCCGCCCCTGGCGCCGTCCACCACCCCCGCCGCGGCGATGACGGCCCGCGGCACGACTTTCAGCTCACCCCCGACGACGTCGGCGATCGGCAGCTTGTAGGCGCCGAACTCGTCGGCGTTGCCGGCGTCGTACCAGACGTGCGCCTGCCGGTACTTCTCGTTCGGCTCGTCCTCGGCGCCCGCCCACTTGCGCACCCGCTTGTCGGCCCCGGCGGCGTCCCACTCGCGGTCGCGGTCGGCGAGCGGCAGGTCATGGAATCTCGTCACCGTCATGACATGGGGCTACCCGTCCCGCAGGCGTGAAACGGCCGGCTTTTGGTAGGTAGACGGTCCCGATGTGACGAACGTACCGCTGAGGAGATGACGAGATGACCATCCTGATCGCCTATGACGGGTCCGAGGACGCCAAGGCCGCGATCGCGTACGCCGGCACGCTGCTGAAGGGGCAGCCGGCCGTGGTGCTGACCGTGTGGGAGCGGGCCGCGATGACGTCCGCGCGGGCGTCGGCCGGACTCGTGGTGGCGGTGGGCGACACGAGCGCCGAGGACGCCGCGATCGAGCGGTCGATGGAGGAGCTGGCGGCCGAGGGGGCCAGGCTCGCCGGTGAGGCCGGTCTGGAGGGCACGCCCCGGGTGGCGACCGACGCCTTGTCCGTGTGGTCGGCCATCGTGGACGTTGCCGAGGAGGTCGGCGCCACGCTCATCGTGACGGGGACGCGCGGCATGGGCGGGATCCGGTCGCTGCTGCTGGGCAGCACGTCCGACCGGGTGCTGCACCACGCCACCAGGCCCGTCCTCGTGGTCCCCGCCCCGCACACGGACTCCTGACGCGTCCGGCCGCCCGAGCCGCGCCGACCTGTGCCGGGCCCGGCGCACCGACCTGTGCCGGGCGCTTGGCGTGACTCCCCGTCGGGCGCCTGAGGTGACTCCTCGTCGGGCGCCTGACGTGACTTTTCGTCGGGTTCCGGGTGTGACCTCCAAGGAGGGCGTCGGCCCGGGAATCGAGAAGGTGGCGTAGGGCAGAGTGACTCCCGGTGAGGAAGGGGTCACGTGAGCGAGGGACTGGCGCGGCGACTCGGGACCGGTGACGCGGTCGTCGTCGGGCTGAGCGCCATGATCGGCGCGGGCGTGTTCGCGGCGTTCGCGCCCGCGGCTGCGGCCGCCGGGCCGTGGCTGCTCGCCGCGCTCGCGCTGGCCGCCGTCGTCGCCTACTGCAACGCCACGTCCTCGGCCCGCCTGGCCGCCCTCTATCCCGAGTCGGGCGGCACCTACGTGTACGGCCGGCGGCGGCTCGGCCCGTTCTGGGGCTACCTTGCCGGCTGGGGCTTCACGGTCGGCAAGACCGCCTCCTGCGCCGCCATGGCCCTGACCTTCGGCGCCTACGTGGCCCCCGGCCTCAGCGTCGCGGTGGTCGTGCTGCTGCTGGTGGCCGACTTGCGCGGGGCGATCGGGTTCTCGTCGTTCGGCGTCCTGGTGTACTACGCGATCGCCAACGCCGCCGCGCTCACCCTGACGCGGGAAGAGGGCGCTCCGCCCAAGGTCGTGCCCGTGGTGGGAGTCGTCCTGTGCCTGGTGCTCGCCGCCACGCTGCCGTGGGGTTCCGTGGTGGCCGGGCTGGCGGTCTTCGCCGTGGGCGCGCTCGTCTGGGTGGCGGTCCACCACCGAAGATCAGCACGGCCGTAGGGCAGCGCGGGACGCACCGGCCGGCGAGTACGGCGGGCGGCATGGTTGAGGGCCGCGTATGGCGGCGCGGGGAACCGGTTGCGCCGTGCACAGCGGCGGGGGGAAGGGTTTGCCGCCGCGCCGGCGCTGGCATGCCTGGGGACCGGGTACGGCGGCGGGAAAATGGCGGGCGGGTGTGGGGGGCCCGGGTGTAGCATCGGCGGCATGACGCTGCGCACGGTGATGACCGCCCCGTAGGGGGTTCCGTCCACGTCCTGTCGAGGCCCCGCTGACCGGGGCCTTCGTCACGTCCGGCCCCATAGGAGGTACCGGATGTACGTCACGACCACGATCCCCTACGTCAACGCCCGCCCGCACCTGGGGTTCGCCCTGGAGATCGTGCAGGCGGACGTGCTCGCCCGCCACCACCGCCGCCGCGGCGAGCCCGTGCGTTTCCAGACCGGCACCGACGACAACTCGCTCAAGAACGTCCTGGCCGCCGAAGCCGAGGGTGTGCCGGTCCGGGAGCTGGTGGACCGCAACGCGGCGGCCTTCGAGGCGCTGCGCGAGCCGCTGGAGCTGTCGTTCGACTCCTTCATCCGGACGAGCCGCCACCCCGGGCACCGGGCGGGCGTCGAGCGGATCTGGAAGGCCGTGTCCCGCGACCTCTACCGGCGCTCCTACGAGGGCCTGTACTGCGTGGGCTGCGAACAGTTCTACGCGGAGGCTCCCTGCCCGGACGGGCACGAGGCGCCGTTGCAGCGGGTGGCGGAGGAGAACTGGTTCTTCCGCCTGTCGCGCTACCGGGACCAGCTGCTCGACCTCATCGGCGGCGGTCGGCTGCGCGTCGAACCGGCCGCGCGCCGCAACGAGGTGCTCGCGTTCCTGAAGGGCGGCCTGGACGACCTGAGCGTCTCCCGCTCCGCCGCCCGCGCCCGCGGCTGGGGCATCCCGGTGCCCGGCGACCCCGATCAGTGGTGTACGTGTGGTGGGACGCCCTGGCCAACTACGTCACCGCGCTGGAGGACGACTACGAGCGGTGATGGGTGCGCGAGCCCCGCAAGGTCCACCTGGTGGGCAAGGGCGTGATCCGGTTCCACGCGGTCTACTGGCCGGCGATGCTGCTGTCGGCGGGGCTGCCGCTGCCGAGTGACATCGTGGTCCACGACTACCTGACGGCCGGCGGGCGCAAGATCAGCAAGTCGTCGGGCGTCACCGTCGATCCGGTGGCGCTCGTGCGGGCGTACGGTGCCGACGCCGTGCGGTGGTGGCTGCTGCGGGAGGTGCCGCGCGTGGGGGACGCCGACTTCACCGAGGAACGGCTGGTCGCCCGCGCCGACGAGGACCTGGCCAACGGCATCGGCAACCTGGTCAACCGGGTGGTCACGATGGTCCACCGCTTCCAGGACGGTCACGTGACCCGCCACGCCGGACCGGGCTCCCTCGGTGTGACGGCTGGGTCGGGCTCTCCTGCGGTGACGGCCGGGCTGGGCTCTTCCGCGGTGACGGGGGAGCGGGACGCCGCCGTGGCGAGCGCCGGGCGGGCTCTCGCCACGGCGCCCGAGAGATCCCCTGCCACGGACTCGGGGCGAGCGAATGCCGCTGAGGCGGGGCTGGCCCTGTCCGAGGTCGTGGAGGCGGGGCGGGTTCTGGAGGAGGTTGTGGAGCGGGCCGGAAGGCTCGTGGACGAGGCGCTGGCGGACTACGACTTCCGCCGGGCCACGGCCGCCGTGCAGGCGATCGTGGAGGCGGCGAACGCGTACGTCGAGCGCGCCCGGCCGTGGCGGCAGCCGCCGGCGGAGCGGGAGGCGTCGCTGGCCACGCTGGTGGCGGCGTGTCGGGCGCTGGCCGTACAGCTGGAGCCCTTCCTGCCGTCAGCGGCGGCGCGCGTGGCGGCGGCGGTCGACGGGGAGCGCCTCCCCGAGCCGCGCCCGCTGTTCCCCCGCCTTGGGAGCTGATCGCTCCGTCCGCCGTGTTCCGGTTCGTCCTGGCTCGGGTGCCGACCGCTCCGACGGCTTCGACGTGACGACTTCGGCCACTTCGGCGGCGTGCCCGGGCTCGGGCGTTGACCGGGCCCGGGGGCGCGCTTAGGTTGGCGCACAGCCACCCCGTACGGTGTGTGGGCGGCGCTCGCGGGAGCGCGCATACCGTCCGGCCGGTATGGAGGTGTGACCATGCCCGTCCCCACCGTCCGAGGCCCCGTGGACGTCGCCGAGCTCGGCCAGACGCTGATGCACGAGCACGTGTTCGTCCTCTCGCCCGAGCATGTGGAGAACTACGGCCGGGGCGTCTGGTGGGACGAGGAGTTCCGCGTGGCCGACGCGATCCGCAAGCTCAACGCGCTGGCCGCCTTGGGCGTGCGGACCCTCGTCGACCCGACCGTGTGGGGTCTCGGCCGGTACATCCCGCGCATTCAGCGCATCGCCGCCGAGGTGCCGGAGCTGCACATCATCGTCGCCACCGGCCTCTACTGCTTCGAGGAACTGCCGCACCAGTACGAGCATCGGGGCCCCGGCCTGCTGCTGGACGGCCCGGACCCGATGGTGGACGACTTCGTGCGCGACCTGACCGTGGGCATCGCCGACACCGGGGTGAGGGCCGCGTTCCTCAAGTGCGTGGTCGAGGAGAAGGGGCTGACACCCGGCGTCGAGCGCATCTGCCGCGCCGTCGCTCAGGCGCACCTGCGCACGGGCGCCCCCATCACCGTGCACACGAACGCGGCGGCGCGCACCGGGACGATCGCGCTGGACCTGTTCGCCAAGGAGGGCGTGGACCTGACCAAGGTGATCGTCGGCCACGCCGGCGACTCCAACGACCTCGACCACCTCATGAGCCTGGCGGACACGGGCGCCACGCTCGGCATGGACCGGTTCGGGCTGGACGTGTACAACACGACCGAGCGGCGCGTGGCCACGATCGCGGAACTGTGCAGGCGCGGGTACGCGGACCGGATGGTGCTCAGCCACGACACGGCTTGCTTCATGGACTACTTCGGCGGGGCCTGGGACGACGCCCTTGCCTCCTTCGCCCCTGACTGGCGATACGATCACATTCACGGCCAAGTCCTGGCAATGTTGATGGAATCGGGCGTGGCGCGGGAACAGATCGACCAGATGCTGGTGTATAACCCGAGAAGCTACTTTGCGTAAAGTAGTGGGATCGGTAACGCAATGCGGGTAGGTGGAGCTGGGTGACTTCGGAGCAAGCCTTGTCGATCAGCTTGGGGCTCCAAGGCCCATGCGTCATCGCGAGGCTCACAGGAGACTTCGATTTCGCCTCAGCCGCCGAAGTGCGTGATCGCGTCACCAAGGCGCTCGATCTCACCCAGCCGCCCATGCTGGTCATCGACATGCAGGGCGTCGAGGTGTGCGACTCGTCCGGTCTGTCGGTGCTGGTGTACGTGCACAAGGCCGTCACCGCGTCCGGCGGGCGGCTGCTCCTCGCCGGGCTGAACGGCAGGTGCAAGCACCTGTTCGCGATCACGGCGCTGGACAAGTTCTTCGACATCCGCAGCACGGCCGAGCTGGCCATCGCAGAACTCAGCGAACCGGGGAATTCACCGCCGTTCCCGGGGTAGTCGCGAGGGCATGCCGGCCCACGAGCCCGACCCTCTGGGTGTCTACCTGAAGCAGATCGGTGGCATCCCGCTGCTGTCCGCCGCCGACGAGGTCGAGCTCGCGCGGCGCGTCGAGGCCGGCCTGTACGCCGGCCACCTGATCGCCCTCGCCCCCGGCGGGGATCGGGAGGCGGCGAGCCTCGCCGAGCTGCGTGAGATCCGCGACGAGGGACTGCGCGCCAAGGACCTGCTCATCAGGTCGAACCTGCGCCTCGTGGTGGCCGCCGCCCGGCGTTACGCCCAGCGCGGGCTGCCGCTGCTCGACGTCATCCAGGAGGGCAACCTCGGGCTGATGCGGGCCGTGGAGAAGTTCGACTACAAGCGCGGCTACAAGTTCTCCACGTACGGGATGTGGTGGATCCGCCAGGCCATCGAGCGTGGCATCCACGACAAGAGCCGTACGGTGCGGCTGCCGACGCACGTCGGCGAGGAGCTGTCGCGCCTGGCGAGGACGACCCGGCGGCTCGCCGCCGAACTGGGGCGCGAGCCGCGCGACGCGGAACTGGCCGCGGCCGCCGGACGCACGATCGAGGAGGTCACCGGGCTGCGCCGGCTCGCCCAGGACATGGTGAGCCTCGATCTGCCGGTCGGCGAGCACGGGGAGAGCAACCTCGGCGACCTGATCGCCGACGAGGACGGCCCGCAGGTCCACGAGCTCACCGAGCAACGGGCCATGAGCGCCGAACTGCGCGAGCTCGTCACCGCGCTCCCGCCGCGCGAGGCGTTCGTCATCAGAAACCGGTACGGCCTGGCGGGGCGCGAGGTCGCGACGTACGGGACGCTGGCGGACCACATGGGGCTGACCCGCGAGCGGGTCCGGCAACTGGAGCGGCAGGCGCTGAAAAGGCTCAGGCGGGGGACGCCCGTGATGGCCTGGGCGTCGTGAGCGTTCTGGGCGTTGACCTGGTGGGGATCGTGACGGTTAATCGAAGAGCCTGAGTCGCTTTCGACGGGGGAAGCGAGGGTTCGTCGCCTTTGGGGGCATTATGGGTAACTGCCGCTCTGTCACGCCTTTACGTAGCTTGTCTGCCTCGTCGGCCAGTGTCGCTCTGTCGGCCTTGTCCGCCGCCACGACCGTCGCCGTCCTGGCCGCCGCGCCCCTCCCGGCCGTGGCCGCCACGCAGGCGACTCCGGCAGCCGCTTCGGCGGGCCGGGTCGCCACCACAGCCACCACAGCCACCACAGCCGCCGTCCCCGCCGCGCCTGTCGCCGTCGCCGGGAAGCCGAACGCCGCCGGCGCGCAGCTGATCCGCTACAAGATCGTCCTCGGCCGGTGCAAGGACACGTGCCGCATCAAGGTCAAGATCACTAACATCTCGCGCAAGACCCTGTACGACGTCTCGCTCAACGCCCGGCTGAAGGTCAACAAGACCAAGGCCGGATCGTGTTACGACTACGTGGGCACCCTCCGCGCCAAACGCCAGCGCTGGGCGGGCTGCACGGTGCGCTCCAGCAGGCTGGCGTCGATGTGGAACCGGTGGCTCGACGGCGAGATCCGCTGGGACACCCACGTCAACACGGTCGTCCACTACGAGTACTACCGCTGACGTGCCCCGCCGCCGGCCGGAAACGTGATCGGGACCTCCTGGGAGGCTGGGGGCGCGAGCCCGGCTCGGCCCCTGGCCGTCAGGAGGTGACGAGAAGGGCCAGGCCGATCAGCACCACGATCGGTACCACCCAGACCACGGCCTCGGCAGCGAACTCCTTGTACATCTCGCGGATCTCCCTCGTCACGCCCCGGAGGGCGGCGTACACGACACTGCGCAGCATAGCCGCCCGCGCTCGCCACTACGTCCAGCCCCGGCCCGCCCACCGCCTCTCTCCGGGGACGGCGCCGCCCCGCCGCCGCACGGACGGCGGACGCGCGGGAGGGGCCGGGTCAGTCGGCGTCCTGAGGGTGGAGGCGGCTCTGGGCCAGGCGCTTGCCGAACCCGGCCAGGGACTCGTCGGCCATCAGCGCCGCCAGGCGGGGGGCGTCGGCCTCCACCCGGCGCAGGACCTCCGGGTCGGCGCCGGCGAAGCGGCTCCAGGCGCGCACCACGTCCGGCATGGCGGAGATCGCGTCGGGCGACAGGATGGCCTCGCGGGGCAGCCACGAGGTGAGGAACTGCGACACTCTCCCTGGACTCCACCACAGGGGACGATCCCCGATGAACTCCGCCAGCTTCGCGAACGCCTCCTCCGCGCCCTTCGCGGCCGGCAGGTCGTGGAAGCGGGACAGCGTGTCGTCGGGCGCCGGCCGTACGGGATCGGGAACCGTCAGGGCGCGGGCCAGCGCGAAGAGCCGCACCTCGGGGAAGGTGTCGGCGACCGCCGCCCCCATGACGCGGTCGGTGAGCTCCAGGGCGTCCAGGATCCGTCCCGCCACCACCCGGGGCTCGGCCGCCTCCAGGCTCAGGTCGTCGAGGAACTTGGGCTCCTCGACCAGCGCGTCCACCGCCAGGCCGCCGTTGACCTGGTCGACGGCGACGATCAGCAGGTGCGGCTCCTTGCCGTTGCGGTAGCGGAAGGACAGGGCGGCGAGGGTCTGCTGCCCGTGCCGGTCGGCCCTGCCGTACCAGGCTCCGTGGCAGTCCACCTGCCCCATCCGTTCCACCCACCCGGGCAACGCGTCCCGCGCCTGCTCGCCGTGGGCCGCGTACCGGCCGGGGGCGATGGCGGCCAGGGCGGCCAGCGTGAGGCGGGTCTCGGGCGTGCCGGCCTCCACCAGCTCCTGGACGAACCGGCGGGCCTCGGCCGGCTCCAGCCCGCACGTGAGCCGTGACGCCCACAGCTCGGTGCGCAGGGGTGAACGCCACCTGAGCAGGTCGCGGGCCTGGGTGATCGCCGTGGTCAACGCTGGAGTGCTCACCCTCCGACCGTAGTCCACGAGAACCGGCGGAGCGCGCCGGGCTTCCCGGGCCCGCGGACCACGCCTCCGCGGGGTTGGCACTGACGCAGGGTCAATCTCCCAGCATGGTCGGCATGACCACCGGCACCCATGCGGCCGGCCGGCGCGACGACCGCCGGCGGGCCGGAGGGGGCGACACGACGATGAGAGGCGACAGGACGATGCGGCACTTCACGATCCACCACGACGGTGTCACGATCCCGATGTCCCGCGGGGGCAGGGGACGACCGCTGGTCCTGTGCCCGGGGCTGAGCTCCACGCAGGCCGATCTGCACGAGCTGATCGAGCTGCTGCGGCGCGACCACGACGTGGTGACCTTCGACCTCAGGGGCCACGGCCTCTCCTCCGCCGCCGGCCGGTACTCCTTCGAGGCGTTCCTCGGCGATCTGGCCGCCGTGTTCGCGGAGCTGGGACGCCTCGACCTGCCCTCGGCGCCCGTCCTCGTGGGCTACTCGCTGGGCGCGGACCTGGCCGTGCACCATGCCTCCGAGCACCCTGACAGCGTCGCCGAGCTGGTTCTCATCGACGGGGCGAACCCGGTGCCGGAACCGTTCATCACCGAGGCCGACCTGGCGGCCTTCCGCGCGATGTGGGAGGACCTGGCGACGCAGCAGGAGGCGAAGCGGGGGACCGCGCGTCAGGTGTTGCTCACCGGCCAGGAGATCCTCGAGCTGAACGTCGAGATCGATGCGGTCCGGTCCGGCATCCTCGACCGTTACCGGAAGATCGACTGCCCGATCAGCATGATCATGTCGACCTCGATGGCCGGCGACAGCGGCGAAGGGCATGCGCCGCGGTTCAACGAGAACTGGCGTGCCGGCGTCGAGCGGCTGGTCCGTGAGCAGCCGCGCATCTCGACGTCCTGGCTCGACGCCGATCACCAGCTGGTCCTCACCCACGCCCCGGAGATCGCCGCGATCATCCGGCGCGGCCCAGTCGGTCAGACGACTTCCTGAACTGGGAGACTGGTCCGATGCTGACCATCGGTGAGCTGGCGTCGTACGCCGGAGTGACGGTGCGCGCGGTGCGGCACTATCACGCCAAGGGGCTGCTGCCGGAGCCCGAGCGGGACCACTTCGGCTACCGGAGGTACGGCGCCGAAGCCGTGGTCGAGCTGGTCAAGATCCGAACCCTCGCCGACGCCGGGGTCCCGCTGGCGAGGGTGCGGGAGCTCTTGCGGGCCGGCGAGGAGGAGTTCGCCGCGGCGGTCGCGGACATCGACAGGCGGCTGCGCGCGGAGATCCGGGAGCGGCAGCGCAACCGGGAGCGGATCGCCCGGCTCGCCGCCGGGGACAACCTGGCGCTGCCGCCGGAGGTGGTCGAGCTTCTGGACCGGCTGCGGGAGCTCGGCGTCGACGAGCGGATCATCCAGGTGGAACGCGAGGGCTGGATCCCGCTGGCCGCGCGATCGCCCGAGCGGGTCCCGGAGTGGACGGCACGCAAGCGGGCGCAGATCGCCGACCCGCGGTTCATCGAGTTCTATCTCACCCTGGGTGAGGCCATTGACTGGGCCGCCGACGACCACCGGCTGGTCGAGCTGGCCGACAAGCTGGCCGTCTACCTCACGCAGATGACCGACGAGCAAGGCGCGGACTACGTCGGCGACACCGACATCGAGCCAAGGTTCGCCGAGCTGATGGACACGCTGGCGTTCGACACCGCGCCGCCGGCCCGCCGGCTGATCGAGCTGTTGAAGGAGCGCGGCTGGACCGGCTGGACCAAGCTCGAACGGGTGGACCCATGAGGGGCGCCCACCGGTCGGCCGGGCCGGCGTGGCCCGGCCGTCGCGGGGCGCGACTCCGGGATCAGCGGCTGAGGAGCTCGGAGAAGATCTCCACCAGTTCGGGCCGGTCGAACGGGCCGACATGGGGCGCCGCGACGCTGCGTACGTCGGTCGGGTTGTCCGGAGTCAGGCGGTCGGCCTCGGCGATGAAGCGGTCCTGCAACGCCGGCGGGATCAGCCGGTCGAGGGTGAAACGGACATAGGTCCGGGGGATGCGGCCCCACGTGTCTGCTTCGCCCCGGGCGTCGGTCAGGGGAATGGTGGCGGTCTCGTCGGGTACGAGCAGGTTGAGCAGCCGGCTCACCCCCTCGTCGGTGAAGTCGGCGGCGAGGCACTCCTTGACGCCCTGGAACACCGCCGGGTCGGCCGAGCGCCAGTTGACCCGGGTCACCCCCAGGACCGCCGGATCGGCGACCAGCGCCGCCTGCACCAGCGGGAGCAGGCTGTCGCCCTGCGCGCGCTCGACGGGCTTGGGCTGCCCATGACGACCCGGATCCGCGAGGCGCTCACGCTGCACGCACTGGTCGTCAACGCCGCGCTGACCATGGCGGACGAGGTCGAGGCGGAGCAGGAGACCGGGGTGACGCTCGACCGGTGGTGGGTGGCGCAGCGCGAGCGGGCCGACGAACTCCTCGCCGGCGGGCGCTTCCCCCTGCTGGCCGCGATTCCCCAGGAGACGGTGTCGGACCTGGACGGGCTGTTCGAGTACAGCCTTGGACGCCACCTCGACGGCTTCGCCGCCCTGGTGGAGGAACACGCCCCAGCGCGACCCTGAGGCGTCCGAAGGCGACCCTGAGGAGCGTCCGATCGTGCTCATAAGGGGCGAGTGAGCGCGTCGAGGGGTGAGGTCCGGTTGGCGGTCCTGGGCGCGCGGGTCGGGGCGTATGGGGGGTTGGGGGTTTTGGTCCGGAGGTGCGGGCCGGAGCGTATCGCCGGGGCTGAGGGCCCTCCGGAGGCGCGGGCCGGGGTGTCCGGACGGGGCTGGGGGCCGGCGCGCGGGCCGGGTGCCTGGACGGGGCTGGGGTCCGGGCGCGGTCTCCGGTGTACCCGAGACCCCGCCCGGACCCCTACGTCCTACGGCTGGAGCGACCTCAGCGCTGGTCGCCCGTGAGGCCTGCCTTGCGGAGGGCCTCGGCGCGCCGCTCCAGGAGCGTCGCCAGGGCCGCGTCCACCCTGTCGATCGCCTCCCGGC
>NZ_JBFAIA010000102.1:0-28338 GCF_040654455.1 Nonomuraea sp. NPDC050691 | reverse complement strand
GCACGTGCGCGGGCGGCCCTCGCCGCGTCCGAAGACCCCGGTATGCCGGGCGGGGACGCCACAGGCGGGAGGGGACCGGGGCCCTGAGACGCGGGACGCCTCTCCCCGGGGCGATAGGGTGCACGCAGTTCGAAAAGGCGTGAAGGAGCAGGTGATCATGCGGGCCGCGGTGATGGGCTCACCGATCGCGCACTCGCTCTCGCCCTACCTGCACCGGGCCGCGTACGCGGCGATGGGGCTGGCCGGGTGGAGCTACGAGGCGATCGAGTGCGACGAGGCGGCGCTGCCGGAGACCCTCCGGCGGCTGCGGCCGGTGCGCGGCGAGAGCCACGCCGGCGAAGGCGCCCCGGCGGGCGGCGGCGCCTCCGGGGACGACGTCGCCTCCCGAGGCGAGGCCGGCTCCGGAGACGACGCCTGGGCGGGCCTGTCGCTCACGATGCCGCTCAAGCGCGCGGTGCTGCCCCTGCTCGACACCGTGACGGAGCCGGTCACCGAGGTCGGCGGCGCCAACACCGTGGTGTTCCGCGACGGCGCCGCCCACGGCCACAACACCGACGTCTACGGCATCCGCCAGGCGCTCACGGAGGCGGGGGTGCCCGCGCCCGGCTCGGCGACCGTGCTCGGCGGCGGCGCCACGGCCGCCTCGGGGCTCGCGGCGCTGCGGGGCCTCGGCCTGCGCTCCGCCACGCTGCTCGTACGCGATCCGGCCCGCGCCGGGGAGACGACGCAGGCGGCCGAACGGCTCGGCGTGGCGCTGGCGGTGGAGACGTTCGACAAGCTCGAGGCGGCGCTGGGGGTGGACCTGGTCGTCTCCACGCTGCCCGGCGGCGCGGCCGACGCCTACGCCGGCGCCCTGGCCGGGGTGCCGGCCCTGTTCGACGTGGTCTACTCGCCCTGGCCGACCCGCGCGGCCTCGGCGGTGCGCGCGGCGGGCGGCACGGTCGTGGGCGGCTTCGCGATGCTGCTGCACCAGGCGGTGCGGCAGGTGGAGCTGATGACCGGCCGTACGGACGTCCCGGTGGAGGCGATGCGCGCGGCCGGCGAGGCCGAGATCCTCAGACGGATGACGCGAACGGATCGACCATCTTGACGTCGAGGCCGGCGAAGTCCTTGACGTTTCGCGTGACGAGAATCCATCCGTGCGCGCTGGCCGTGGCTGCGATGAGCCCGTCGACGACGGGAAGGGGCCGCTTGGCGTTCATGCGGCCCCACTCCTCGGCCACGTCGAGGGTCACCGGCAGAATGCGTGTCCTGAACTCGTGTTGCAGCCGGTCGAGCCATGACTCATAGGCGCCCGCCTGTGTCGCGTCGCGCCGGCGCAACAGTTCGACCCCCTTCCGGATCTCGCCGAGGACGAGGACGCTCAGATACAGTGCCGGGCCGTTGACCGTGTCCAACCAGGCCTGCAGGTTCGCGTTCCTTGTGCGCTTGGTCATCTCGGAGACGACGTTGGTGTCGAGCAGGTAACTCACCACACATCACCCAGGTCGATCTCGCGAGGGAGTTCCTTGGAACGGGTGAGATCCAGCTCACTCAGATCAGGCGCGCTGAGCAGGAACTCCTTGAAGTCGGGTTCGTCGCCCTTGAGCCGGCGGTACTCCGCCATGTCGATGATGACCGCCACGTCCTCCCCGTGACGGGTCACGATCTGCGGCCCCTCGTCGTGCGCCCGGCGCACGACCTCGCTGAAGCGCTGCTTCGCCTCCTGCAGCTGCCAGACGCTCATCAATGCCTCCAATCTGGACAGACTGGACAGAATGTGGTCACGTCCCGACTCTAGCCGCAGGCGAGGTGGCGGGAGGGAACATTCGAGGTTGCCGTGCGGTTGTGGTAATGTAGCTCTCTGATCGGTCCGGCATGCTTTGCTGGACGCGCAAGCGGAGGTCTCCTCCCACCCGGGTCGCCGAGAGGTGGCCGGGTCCAGGATCACGCCGGACTACTCCGGGGAGCTTGAAGGCCACGACGCCGAAGAGCTCAGTGGCCCCGCATGCGCGACGTGCGGGGCTTTTCGCGTTTCGCGGAGCTCCCCGGCACGACGAGCACGTAGGGATCGCAAACCTAGGAGGCCCCATCAGCACTGAGCCCCGCATCAACGAGCGTATCCGAGTTCCCGAGGTCCGCCTCGTGGGCCCGAACGGCGAGCAGGTCGGCATCGTCTCCATTCACGATGCCCTGAAGCTCGCCCAGGAAGCCGACCTTGACCTCGTCGAGGTCGCGGCCACGGCTCGACCGCCCGTGTGCAAGCTCATGGACTACGGCAAGTTCAAGTACGAGTCCGCGATGAAGGCGCGCGAGGCGCGCAAGAACCAAGCGCACACGATCATCAAGGAGATCAAGCTCCGGCCGAAGATCGACCCGCACGACTACGAGACCAAGAAGGGTCACGTGGTGCGGTTCCTCAAGGCGGGGGACAAGGTCAAGGTCACGATCATGTTCCGTGGCCGCGAGCAGTCCCGTCCGGAGCTCGGCTTCCGGCTGCTGCAGCGGCTGGCCGAGGACGTCCAGGAGCTCGGCTTCGTGGAGTCCCAGCCCAAGCAGGACGGCCGTAACATGATCATGGTGATCGGTCCGCACAAGAAGAAGGCCGAGGCCAAGGCCGAGAAGGCAGCGGCCAAGGCGCAGCGTGGCAGCGAGACTTCCGCAGAGGAAGCTTCCGCAGAGGAAGCTTCCGTACAGGAAGCGTGACCCGCGGTAGGGGTTAGCCTTACAAGCACCCCGAGCAGCCACCAGCATGACGAACACGCCGCGACCGGGTCGGCCAGCACCGGCCCGGCCACAGGCACGACCGAATTGAGGAGAGACGGCGACATGCCGAAGATGAAGACGCACAGTGGTGCGAAGAAGCGGTTCCGGCTCACCGGCACGGGCAAGATCAAGCGTCGCCGCGCCAACCGCGCGCACTACAACGAGTGGAAGTCGTCCACGCTGACGCGCCGTCTCAAGAACGAGGTCGTCCTTTCCGACGCCGATTCCAAGAAGATCAAGAAGCTGCTCGCCAAGTAGCGCGAACCCCCGGGGAGAAGAAACATGGCACGCGTGAAGCGGGCGCTCAACGCCAAGAAGAAGCGCAAGATCGTACTCGAGCGGGCGGCGGGCTACCGTGGCCAGCGGTCTCGGTTGTACCGCAAGGCCAAGGAGCAGATGCTCCACTCGAT
Source organism: Nonomuraea sp. NPDC050691 (assembly GCF_040654455.1). Lineage (NCBI taxonomy): Bacteria > Bacillati > Actinomycetota > Actinomycetes > Streptosporangiales > Streptosporangiaceae > Nonomuraea > Nonomuraea sp. NPDC050691. The sequence goes on along the minus strand of NZ_JBFAIA010000102.1, from coordinate 25,183 downwards.
GACCTACGCCTACCGCGACCGTAAGGATCGCAAGGGCGCTTTCCGCCGTCTGTGGATCCAGCGCATCAACGCCGCTGCCCGTCAGAACGGCATGACCTACAACCGCCTGATCCAGGGGCTGCGCCTGGCGGGCGTCGAGGTCGACCGCAAGATCCTGGCCGACCTCGCGGTCAACGACAGCCAGACCTTCGCCACGCTCGTCGAGGCCGCCAAGAAGGCGCTGCCGGCGAACGTGAACGCTCCGGCCGCGAGCTGAGACATGTGAGGGAGCCCCACGTCGGGCTCCAGCCGAGGGCCCACCTCTCACGGTGGGCCCTTTGCCATATGTACGGACGGGCGATCGTCACCCGCGCGGACGTACGGCGGATCAGGGCGAAGACGTGGCCGGCGGACAGAGGCGAGCGGGCGGCGCGAGCAGCACAGCCAGGGGGAGCAGGAAGAGCATGTCGGGATCCGAGCTGACCAACGTCAAGTCGCCGCGCGTGAAGGCGGCCCGGCGGCTGACCAAGCGGGCCTTTCGCGACCAGGACCGCAAGTTCCTCGCCGAGGGCCCCCAGGCGGTGCGCGAGGCGCTCAGGCTCGACGGGGTGACGGTGGAGCTGTTCGCCACGGCCGAGGCCGAGTCGCGCCACCCCGAGATCGTCGCCGAGGCGGCCTCCCGCGGCGTTCCGGTCCACCGGGCCAGCGGCGAGGTCATGGCCGAGCTCTCGCAGACCGTCACCCCGCAGGGGCTGCTGGCCGTCTGCCGGCTGGTGCACGTGCCGCTGGAGGAGGCGCTGACCGGGCAGCCCACGCTGGTGGCGATGCTCGCGCACGTGCGCGACCCCGGCAACGCCGGCACCGTCATGCGGGCCGCCGACGCCGCAGGCGCCGACTGCGTGGTCTTCACCGACGCCTCCGTCGACCCGTACAACGGCAAGTGCGTGCGCGCGAGCGCCGGTAGCCTGTTCCACCTGCCGGTCGTGACCGGCGCGCCCGTGTCCGACGCCGTACGTCGGCTCAAGGAGCGCGGGCTGCGGGTCCTGGCGGCCGACGGGGCGGGCAAGCACACCCTCGACGACGTGGACCTGTCCGGCCCCACCGCGTGGATCTTCGGCAACGAGGCGTGGGGGCTGCCCGAGGAGATCCTCGCCGAGGCCGACGACGTGGTCCGGGTGCCCATCTACGGGCAGGCCGAGAGCCTCAACCTGGCGACCGCCGCCGCCGTCTGCCTGTACGCCTCCGCCCGCGCCCAGCGCGCGACCACCTGAGGCCCCGCGCTCAGCGCGCGACCACCTGAGGCCCCACGCCCAGCGCGCGACCACCTGAGGCCCCGCGATCACCGCGTGAGCCCCCGGGGCACCGGGCGAGGCCGCTCGGCGATCACCGCGCGCGGCCTCCCAGGATGATCGTCAGGGCCTGCCGGTTCGTCCCACGAGTCGCACCAGCCCGTCGCGTGACGCGCGCCGGCGGAAGGAACGACGTGGCGCCGGGGATGACAGGAACCGGCCACCCCGCTGCCATACGCAGCCTCGCGGCGAGTCCCCTAGGCGACGGGAAACCCGCTATTGTCGGCCTTGTAGGCGGAGGAGGCGAGGTCGTGCACGGAGCGGACACCGGCGGTCAGGAGATCGTCCCCGCGTGCTCGATCGCCATCGACGACCTCCCTGACGGCCTCATCGTGACCGACGGGTTCGGCCGCGTCCTCGCCGTCAACCGGGCCGCGGTCCGGCTCACCGGGGTGCCCGTCGCGCGGGCCGTGGGCAAGGACATGGACGAGGTGTTCCCGTTCCGCGACCACGACGGCCGCGAGTGGTGGAAGGCCCTCGACCCGCAGGGCGGCCTGCGCACCCGCACCCGGGTGCCCGAGCGCCCGCTCCACCTGCCGGGCGGCCAGGAACTGCACGTCGCGGCCCGGCTGGTGCGCGAGCCGGCCCGGGGCGGCGACGTCGCCCGGGTGACGATCACGTTACGCGACGGTGGGGCCCGCGCCCGGCTGGAGCGCAGCCGCGCCGACCTGGTCTCCACGGTCGCCCACGAGCTGCGCTCGCCGCTGACCAGCGTCAAGGGCTTCACCGCGACGCTGCTGGCCAAGTGGACCCGCTTCACCGACGAGCAGAAGCGCGTCATGCTCGAAACCGTCAACAACGACGCCGACCGCGTGACCCGGCTCATCACCGAGCTGCTCGACGTGTCCCGCATCGAGTCCGGGCGGCTGGAGGTGCGCCGCCAGGTCGTCGACGTGCCCGCGCGGGCGCGCCGCGTGGTCGCCGGACGCGTGGCGGCGGGCGAGCCCGAGGGCCGCTTCCGCCTCGTCGTGGGCGACGACCTGCCCGAGATGTGGCTCGACCAGGACAAGATCGACCAGATTCTCGGTAACCTGGTGGAGAACGCGGTGCGCCACGGCAGGGGCACCGTGACCATCGTCGTCGAGTCCGTCGGATGGGGAGTGGCCGTGTCGGTGCGCGACCAGGGCGAGGGCATCGAGCCCGAGCTGGCTCCGCGCGTCTTCCGGCAGTTCTGGCGCGGCAACAGCCGCCGTCGCGGCGGCACCGGGCTCGGCCTGTTCATCGTCAAGGGCCTGGTCGAGGCACACGGCGGCACGATCACCGTGCAGCGGGCGCCCGAGGGCGGCGCGGAGTTCCGATTTACCGTGCCCACCGGCACGCCCGACTTCGCCTGAAGCGCTTCGCCCGAAGCACTTCGCCGGGAAGCGCGAGTCGGCCGGTGGGCTTCCACCGTTAGACTCTTGTCCGCTCAAGCCTTGAATACGGAGCTCACTCTTGTCTGACTACGACCCCGTCGAGGTGACACCGTTGCATGCCGACGAGGTGTCCCGCATGGAGGCCGAGGCCCTCGACGCCATCACGTCGGCCGGCAGCCTCGACGACCTCAAGCAGGCCCGCCTCGCGCACGCGGGCGACCGCTCGCCCATCGCCCTGGCCAACCGCGAGATCGGCGCCCTGCCGCCGGCCGCCCGCGCCGAGGCGGGCAAGCGCGTCGGCACCGCCCGCAAGGCGATCGGCCAGGCCCTCGCCGCCCGCCAGGCCGAGCTGGAGGCCGAGCGCGACGCGCGCGTCCTCGTGGAGGAGGCCGTCGACGTCACCCTCCCCTGGGACCGGCAGCCGCGCGGCGCCCGCCACCCGCTCACCACGATGCAGGAGTGCATCGCCGACACGTTCGTCGCGATGGGCTACGAGGTGGCCGAGGGACCCGAGCTCGAGGGCGAGTGGTTCAACTTCGACGCCCTCAACATCGCCCAGGACCACCCGGCCCGCTCCGAGCACGACACCTTCTTCGTCGGCTCCGCCGGCTCCGGCATGGTGCTGCGCACCCAGACCTCCCCGGTGCAGATCCGCGCGCTGCTCCAGCGCGAGCTGCCCGTGTACGTGATCTCCCCGGGCAAGGTGTTCCGCACCGACGAGCTCGACGCCACCCACACCCCGGTCTTCCACCAGGTCGAGGGGCTGGCGATCGACGAGGGCCTGACGATGGCCCACCTCAAGGGCACGCTCGACCGTTTCGCCGAGATCATGTTCGGTGAGGGCATCACGACCCGGTTCCGGCCCAACTACTTCCCCTTCACCGAGCCGTCGGCCGAGATGGACCTCAAGTGCTTCGTCTGCCGCGGCGCCTCGGCGGTGCCCGGCAACCCGCCCTGCCGCACCTGCAAGTCCGAGGGCTGGATCGAGTGGGGCGGCTGCGGCATGGTCAACCCGCGCGTGCTGGTCTCCTGCGGGGTCGACCCGGCGCGGTACTCGGGGTTCGCGTTCGGCATGGGCATCGAGCGGACGCTGATGTTCCGCCACAACGCCGAGGACATGCGCGACATGGTCGAGGGAGACGTGCGCTTCACCCTCCCGTTCGGAATGGAGATCTGATGAAGGTCCCGCTCTCCTGGCTGCGGGAGTATGTCGATCTTCCCGCCGTCACCGCGCACGAGGTGGCCGACCGGCTCACCGCGGCCGGTCTCAAGCTCGAGTCCATCGCCTCCTACGGCCACGACGTCAAGAACGTCGTCGTCGGCGAGGTCCTGGAGTTCGAGGAGCTGACCGGGTTCAAGAAGCCGATCCGGCACTGCAAGGTCGAGACGGGCGAGGCGACGCCGCGCGAGATCATCTGCGGCGCCACCAACTTCGCCGTCGGCGACCGGGTCCCGGTCGTGCTGCCGGGCGGCGTGCTGCCCGGCGGGTTCGAGGTCGGCGCGCGCAAGACGTACGGCCGCATGTCCGAGGGCATGATCTGCTCCGAGCGCGAGCTGGGCCTGACCGAGGACCACGGCGGCATCATGGTGCTGCCCGCCGACACCCCGGTCGGCGCCGACGTGGCCGAGCTGCTCGGCCTGCGCGACGACGTCATCGAGCTGGAGATCACCCCCGACATCGGCTACGCGCTGTCGATCCGCGGCGTGGCCCGTGAGGCGGCGACCGCCTTCGACGTGCCGTTCCGCGACCCGGCCGACGTCGAACTGCCCGAGGCCGAGGGCACGGCCTGGCCCGCCTCGATCGCCGACCCGGCCGCCTGCGACCGGTTCGTGCTGCGCGAGGTCACCGGGTTCGACCCGGCCGCGCCGAGCCCGCTGTGGATGCGCGTACGCCTCGCGCGCGCCGGCATGCGGCCGGTGTCGCTGGCCGTCGACGTCACCAACTACGTCATGCTGGAGCTCGGCCAGCCGCTGCACGCCTTCGACCGGGCCAAGCTGACCGGTGAGATCGTCGTGCGCAGGGCGCTGCCCGGCGAGCGGCTGGAGACGCTCGACCACGTGGTCCGCGACCTCGACCCCGACGACATCCTCATCACCGACCAGGCGGGCCCGCTGTCGATGGCGGGCACCATGGGCGGCCTCGACAGCGAGATCTCCGACACCTCGACCGACATCGTCATCGAGGCGGCGCACTTCTCGGCCACCGGCATCTCCCGCGAGTCGCGCCGGCACAAGCTGGTGTCCGAGGCGTCCAAGCGCTTCGAGCGCGGCGTCGACCGCGAGCTGCCGCTGGCCGCGTCGTGGCGGGCCGTGCAGCTCCTCGCCGAGCTCGGCGGCGGCACCCCGGGCCGGGGCGTCACCCACGCCGAGACCGAGGCGCAGCCACCCCGCATCGCCATCCCGGCCGGCTACCCCGGCACGGTCGCCGGTGTCCCGTACACCAAGGAGACCGTCGTCCGCCGGCTGGAGCAGATCGGCTGCACCGTGACCGACGGCGACGACCCGGCCGTGCGCAGGGGAGCCGTCGACCCGACCGGCGTGGTCACCGGCGGCGAGCTGGCGGCCAGGCTGGCCGTGACCGGCCCCGACATGATCACGGTGACGCCCCCGTCCTGGCGGCCCGACCTGACCGACCCCAACGACCTGGCCGAAGAGGTCATCCGGCTGGAGGGCTACGAGCACCTGCCGTCGGTTCTCCCCAAGGCCCCGGCCGGGGCGGGGCTGACCGAGGAGCAGCGGCTGCGCAGGCGCGTCGGCCGGGCCCTGGCCGCCGCCGGGTACGTCGAGGTGCTGGCCTACCCGTTCCTCGGCGAGGCCGACCTCGACCGCCTCCAGCTGCCCGCCGACGACGCCCGCCGCCGGGCGGCCCGGCTGGTCAACCCGCTGGCCGACGACGAGCCGCTGCTGCGCACCACGCTGCTGCCGGGCCTGCTCAAGACGCTGGCCCGCAACGTGGGGCGCGGCTTCACCGACGTGGCGCTGTTCGAGTCCGGCGCGGTGTACCGGCCGCGCGAGGACGCCCCCGCCACCGCCCCGACACCCGGCGTGGACCGCCGGCCGGCGGCCGAGGAGCTGGCCGCGATCGAGGCCGCCCTGCCCGAGCAGCCGCGCCGCGTCGCGGTCGTGCTGGCCGGGGAGTTCGACCGGTCCGGCTGGTGGGGCCGCGGACGGCAGGAGTGCTGGGCCGACGCCGTGCAGGCCGCCCGGCTGGTCGCCGCCGAGGCCCAGGTCGAGCTGTCGGTGGTCGCCGACCAGCACGAGCCCTGGCACCCGGGCCGCTGCGCCGCCCTCTACGTGGGCGACACGCTCGTCGGCCACGCCGGTGAGCTGCACCCGCGCGTGATCGAGGCGTACGGCCTGCCGCCGCGCACCTCGGCCATGGAGCTGGAGCTGTCGCGCCTGGAGGCGGTCCTGCCCGGCCCGACCGACGCGCCGAAGGTGTCGGCCTACCCGGTGGCGACGCAGGACGTGGCGCTCATCGTGCCCGACTTCACGCCGGAGGCCGACGTGGCCGCGGCGCTGCGCGACGGGGCGGGCGAGCTGCTGGAATCGATCCGGCTGTTCGACGTCTACACGGGTGAGCAGGTGGGCGAGGGGCACAAGTCCCTGGCGTACACACTGCGCTTCCGCGCTCCCGACCGCACGCTGACGGTCGAGGAGACGACGGCGGCGCGTGACACGGCGGTCGCGATGGCGGCCGACCGGGTGGGGGCCCAGCTCCGGGGCGCCTGATCTCGGACACGACGAAGGGCCCGGTACCGCGGTACCGGGCCCTTCGTCGTGCGCGTCAGATCCGCTCGATCTCGGTGAGGTCGATGTCGATGTCGAACGGGACGGTCAGCTTGAGGCGGTCGTGGAAGACGCCGCTTCGCGCGTACGTGCGCGTGGCCTGCTCCAGTTCGAAGACGTAGACGACGGGCTTCTCGTCGTGCTCCTCTACCAGCCAGAAGTGCGGGATTCCCGCCTCCGCGTAGAGCATGGGCTTACGCTGCCGGTCACGTCTGCGGGACTCGGGGGACACGACCTCTATGGCGAGAAGGACCTGCGAGCCCCGGTAGAACGTCTGCAGCAGGCTCTTCTCGGCGTCTGCCTGGATGACACAGACGTCCGGTTCCGGCCGCAGATCCTCGTCGAGGATGACGCTCATCTCCCGCCGGACGAGCACGTCGTCTGGCGCGCAGCGTCGCAATGCGGCGACGAGGAGATCCACCACGAGCATGTGGAAGGAAGCTTGGGGGCTCACGAAGACCAAGCTTCCATCAATCAACTCTGTGTGCGCAGGCAGATCCGGAATGTGATCGAGATCTTCGGCCTTGAAGCCTCCCGGGGGAGGGATGACCCAGTCGGGTAGCGAAGGTGGTTCCATCTCCAGGCTCACCGCTTCTGCCGTCATGGTCCTACGGTAACAAGCTAGCGTGTTCACGGTCAGTAAACTCCGCAACACGCGGCGTTCGCTACATCTGCGGCACAATGCCATGTCATGAGGCAGTTGCTGGTGTTCGCCGAGCGGGACGACGCCGAGGAGGTCGCGGAGACGCTGGGCGAGTGGTTCCCCGAGCTCGGCGTACCCCGCGTCGTACGCGAGACCCTGGCGGGGGAGGACGACGCCGAGGACGCGCAGTGGCTCGTCATCGTCGAAGGGCTCGACGGCGCGCACCTGGCCCGGGTCGACGCCCTGGTGGAGGAGCGCGACGGGTGGCGCGAAGGCGAGTGACGCCGATCAGGCCGTGCCGGCCTCGGTGACCTGCCGCTCCTCGCGGCGCGCCTTCTCGGCCAGCGCGTGCTCGTCCGTGCGCGCATCGTACCTGCGGAAGCCCGGCAGCGCCACGGCCAGACCGGCCACCGCCGCCACGCACATCAGCCCGCCCGCCCCGAGCGAGAACCTCGCCCCGCCCCAGCCGGCCATCAGCCCGGCGCGCGCGTTGCCCAGCATCGGGCCGCTGGCGTACGAGAGCAGCTCGATGCCCGCCAGGCGCCCGCGCAGCTCGTCCGGGATGGTCTGGTTCCAGATCGTCATCCGGAAGATGCCGCTGATCATGTCGGCCGCGCCCGCCAGCGCCAGGCAGGCGAACACCAGCCACACGCTGGGAGCGACCGAGGCCAGGGCCACCGCCGCGCCCCACACGGCCGCCGCGAGGATCACGCCGAGGCCCTGCCGGTGGACCCGAGACGTCCAGCCCCCGGTGAGCGAGGCCACCAGGCCGCCCACGGCGCCCGCCGAGTAGAGCAGGCCGAGCGCCCGCGACGCGCCGAGCTGGTCGGCCAGGAACGGGAACAGCGCCGTGGACATGGCGAACACCATCGCCGCGATGTCCACGAGGTAGGTGCCCATGAGGTCGCGCCGGCCCACGGCGTAGCGGACGCCCTCGACCATCGAGCGCAGCGAAGCCGGGGCGGCGTCCTCGGCGGGCGGGCGAGCGGCGATCCGCCAGAGCAGCAGCAACGACAGGACGAAGCTCACGGTGTCGGCCGCGTAGGCGGTGGCCGGGCCGAACGAGGTCACGAGCAGGCCGCCGAGGGCCGGGGCGACGATCGCGCCGACGTTCCAGCGCAGGCTCTGCAGCACGGCGGCGGCGCCGAGCTGGTCGTGCCGCACGACCTGCGGCGTCAAGGACTCCGCGCTGGGCCGCTGCAGCGAGCCGATGCCCGTCGAGAGCGCGCCCACCACGTACAGCACCCACACCTGCGGGTCGGGCAGCAGCGCGTTGACCGTGAGCATCGCCGAGGTCAGGGCGAGGCCCAGCTCGCCGAGCAGGATGACCTTGCGCCGGTCGAGGGCGTCGGCGATCGCGCCGCCCCACAGCCCGCACACCACCATGGGCACGAACTCCGCCAGGCTCACCAGCCCGACCGCGACGGGGGAGCCGGTCAGCTCCTTCATCTGGTACGGCACCGCGACGACCGTGATGAACGTGCCGAACATGGTCACGATGCCGGAGGCGGTGAGCAGGCGGTAGTCGCGGGAGTCGCGCAGCGGCCCGACGTCGGGCATCAGGCGGCGGAACAGGTCGAGGAAACGTCGCGGCACGGCCGCTGATTGTCCCGGTTGGCGGGCACTGGGGCAAACGCTTTTCAGCAGGCACGCCGGAACGCCGAGCTGCCCCCGGGTGACGTTCCGGGGGCCGCTCGGCGGAGAGGGAAGGCGCGGGGAAGGGATGGTCAGGCGGCCGGGACCTTGTCGACGAACCCGAGCACCCGGGCGATCCGGCCGTCCCCGGCCGGCTCCACCACGTCGAAGCCGACCACCACCGGCTCGCCGCCCTCGGGCCCCAGGTGCCAGGTGAAGCGGGCGACGTCGTGGTGGGCGTCGAACACCTCGCCGGCGCTGAAGACGAGGCCCGGGAACATGCCCTGCGCCCCCTCGATCACGGCGGCGATCGCCTCGTGGCCCCGCACCTGGGCCAGCGGGTCTTTCAGCCTTTCGTACGAAGTGTGAGCGTGGAGGTCAGCGCGCCCGGCGCAGGCCCATGATCTGCAGTTCGGCGAAGACCGCGACCACGAGGGCCTGGGCGACGGTCCACACCAGGCCGAGCACCGTGAACTCGCCGGAGTCGACGACCGCGGCGACCAGGCTGGCCAGCGTCCAGGCGAGGTTCACGGCGATCACCGCCCTGGTCCCGGCGGCGTTGACGGCCGGGCGGCCGGCCAGCACCCCGACGGCCACGGCATACACGAGGAGGAACGCTCCGATCCCGCGCAGCAGCCCGGCGCCGGGCCCGAGCAGGTCCGAGAGGGGACCCGCCGCGGCCAGGTAGGCGAGGCCGTTGACCCCGGTCACGGCCGCGTCCGCGGCCAGGGCGAGGCGCAGGAACTTGGTCCGGTCGGTGGTGACGGTCACGGCGGTCATCGTGGCTCCTTCTCGGTGTCCGGTTCTGTGTCCGGGGGTTGGTGTCGTCCGGTGTCCGGTGCCGACAACCGAAAAGGTGCCATCCGGGGGTGGGGCCCCGCGATTACGCGCCAGGTAATGCGGGCGCCTATCTCCGCGCCGACCTGCGCGTAGGCGAACGAAAAAGGCCGCCGGACGACGCCCGGCGGCCATGACTGGGGGAGAGGGTTACGATCCCAGGATCTCCCTGCGCAGCCGGGTTTTGAGGATCTTGCCTCCCGGGTTGCGCGGCAGTTCGTCCTCCCGGAACCACACGTGGACCGGGATCTTGAACTTGGCGATCCGCCCGTCCAGGAACCCCCGCAGCTCGTCGGCGGTGACGGAGGCGCCGGGCGCGAGGCGGACCACCGCGCCCACCTCCTCGCCCAGCTCGTCGTGCGGCACGCCGATCACCGCGGCGTCGTCCACGGCGGGGTGCTCGAACAGGGCCGCCTCGACCTCGGCGCAGTAGACGTTCTCCCCGCCCCTGATCACCATGTCCTTGGCCCGGTCGACGATGTAGACGAAGCCGTCCTCGTCGATCTTGGCCAGGTCGCCGGTGTGCAGCCAGCCGTTCACGAACGTCTCGGCCGTGGCCTGGGGCTTGTTCCAGTACCCCATGATGACGTTCGGCCCGCGCACGCACAGCTCGCCCACCTCGCCGCGCGGCAGCTCCTCGCCGGCCGGGTCGACCACGCGCACGTCCACCACGGCCGAGGGAAGGCCGATGCTGTCGGGCCGGGACAGGTAGTCGGGGCCGCCGTTGCCGATGGCGAGCGCGGTCGTCTCCGTCATGCCGTAGCCGTTGGAGGTGGCCCGCTGGGGGAGGTTCGCGGTGATGCGCTCCAGCAGCTTGGGTGGGGCGGGCGCGCCGCCGTAGCCGACGGTGTTGAGCGAGGACAGGTCGTGCTTGGCGAAGTCGGGGTGCGACATGAGCTGCCAGGCGTTGGTCGGCACGCCGATCATGACGGTGACGCGCTCGCGCTCGATGAGGCGCAGCGCCTGCGCGGGGTCCCATTTGTACATGAGCACCAGCCCGCCGCCGCTGAACATCGTCGTGGTCAGCGCCGAGAAGCACCCGGTGACGTGGAACAGCGGCACGGTCAGCAGCGTCACCCGCCGCTGGCCGGCGGCCTCGGAGATGTCCTTGCCGGCCAGGGCGACCGCCCGCATGAGCCCGAAGGCGACGGTCATGGGCGACTGGCCGAGGTTGCGGTGGCTGCCGAGCGCGCCCTTGGGGTGCCCGGTCGTGCCGGAGGTGTAGAAGATCGTGGCCGGGTCCTCGGGCGACAGCTCGACCTCCGGAAGGCGCGCCTCGGGCCCGGGCTCGCCGACGACCTCCGCGAACGTGCGGGCGCCGGGAGGCGCCTCGCCCCGGGCCACGATGAGCGGAAGGCCGGTCGAGGCCAGGCGGGCGGCGCGCTCGCCGTCGGCGATCAGCACCTTGGCGCCCGAGTCGGAGACGCCGTAGGCCAGCTCGGACTCGGTCCACCACGCGTTCAGCGGAACGGCGATGGCGCCGGCGGCGAGCGCGGCGGAGAAGGCGACGACCCATTCGGGGTAGTTGCGCATGGCCACGGCCACCCGGTCGCCCTTGGCGACGCCGTAGTCCTCCACGAGCCGGGTGGCCAGCGCGGCCACCCGCCGGTAGTGCTCCTCGAAGGTGATGTGCTCGTTCTCGTAGACGAGGAACACCTTGTCGCCGTGGAAGCGGCTGATGTCGAGCAGTGCCCGGAAGTGGGCGGGCGCGTGCTTCCAGGTGCGTACCCCGGTGTGTCCGATCTCCTCCACCTCGAACAGCTGGCCCGGCCCGGTGAGCTGGGCTTCGACCTGGGCATGCGTGAGCGTCATCCGCAGACTCCCGCGATGAGACGGCTGGTCCGGAAGCCTCACAGTACCGACCGGTAGGTACGGTGCGCTAGAGCAACATTCCGTTCGCGCCTCGCTCACACCTTGCGCAGGGGAAACGCCCCTGGATGCGGCGTGCCGCACCCCCTCCGACTTGCATGTTCTTCCCGTGCCGTGCATCATTTCTCCAAGCAAGGACATGAGAAGTGATGCATGACTATGCAGACCTGGAGGTAGGGATGAGGGCGGCGGTCGCGGGTGCCAGCGGCTACGCGGGAGGCGAGCTGCTCCGGCTGCTGCTCGGCCACCCCGAGTTCGAGATCGGTGCGCTGACCGCGGCATCGAGTGCAGGCACCCCACTCGGCGCGCACCAGCCCCACCTCGCGCCCCTGGCCGGCCGGATCATCCAGGAGACCACCACCGAGGTCCTCGCCGGCCACGACGTCGTCTTCCTCGCGCTGCCGCACGGCCACTCCGCCGCCGTCGCCGCCGAGCTGGCCGAGATCGGCGACGACCCGCTCGTGGTCGACTGCGGCGCGGACCACCGGCTCGCCGACCCCGCCGCCTGGCAGGAGTTCTACGGCGGCGAGCACGCCGGCACCTGGCCCTACGGCCTGCCTGAACTGCCCGGCCAGCGCGAGGTGCTCAAGAGCGCCCGCCGCATCGCCGTCCCCGGCTGCTACCCCACCTCCGTCCTGCTGGCCCTGGCCCCCGCCTTCGCCGCCGGTCTGGCCGAGCCCGACGTCGTCGTGGTCGCCGCCAGCGGCACCAGCGGCGCGGGCCGGTCGCTCAAGACCCACCTGCTCGGCAGCGAGGTCATGGGCTCCGTCAGCGCGTACGGCGTGGGCGGCGTCCACCGGCACACCCCCGAGATGGAGCAGGGACTGTCGGCCGTCGCCGGCGCCCCGGTCCGGGTGTCGTTCACCCCGACGCTCGCCCCGATGAGCCGCGGCATCCTCGCCACCTGCACCGCTCCCGCCGCCCCCGGGCTCACGCGCGCGGCCGTCCGCGAGGCGTACGAGAACGCTCTGGCCACCGAGCCGTTCGTCCGGCTCCTGCCGGAGGGCGTCTGGCCCGCCACCTCCATGACGTACGGCGCCAACACCGCAGCCGTCCAGGTGACGCTCGACGAGCGCGCGGGCCGCCTCGTCGCCGTCATCGCCATCGACAACCTCACCAAGGGCACCGCCGGAGGGGCGCTCCAGAGCGCGAACCTCGCCCTCGGCCTGCCCGAAGAGCTCGGTCTCCCCACGACAGGAGTCGCCCCATGAGCGTGACCGCCCCCCTCGGCTTCCGGGCCGCGGGCATCTCCGCCGGCATCAAGGCCGGCGGCGCCCGCGACCTCGCCCTCGTCGTGAACGACGGGCCCAGCCGCGCCGCCGCTGGCGTCTTCACCGCCAACCGCGTGAAGGCCGCCCCCGTGCTGTGGTCGCAGCAGGTCCTGAGCGGCGGCAGGGTGCGGGCGGTCGTCCTCAACTCCGGAGGCGCCAACGCCTGCACCGGCCCCGAGGGCTTCCAGGACACCCACGCCACCGCCGAGCGGGTGGCCGACGCGCTCGGCGACTCCGCCGGCGAGGTCGCCGTCTGCTCCACCGGCCTCATCGGCGAGCGGCTGCCCATGGACGCCCTGCTGCCCGGCGTCGAGCAGGCCGCCGCCCAGCTCTCCCGCGACGGCGGCCTGGCCGCCGCCGACGCCATCCGCACCACCGACACCGTCTCCAAGATCTCGTTCAAGCGGGCCGACGGTTACATGGTGGGCGGCATGGCCAAGGGCGCCGGCATGCTCGCCCCCGCCCTGGCCACCATGCTCTGCGTGATCACCACCGACGCCGACCTGACCAGCGGCCAGCTCGACGCCGTGCTGCGCCGGGCCACGTCCCGCACGTTCGACCGGCTCGACGCCGACGGCTGCATGTCCACCAACGACACCGTGCTGCTGCTGGCCAGCGGCGCCTCCGGCGTCGTGCCCGACCTGGCCGAGTTCGAGCAGAAGGTCACCGAGGTCTGCGCCGACCTGGCCCGCCAGCTCCTCGTCGACGCCGAGGGCGCCACCAAGGCCATCGCCATCGAGGTGGTCGGCGCCGCCTCCGAGGAGGACGCGCTCACGGTCGGCCGCGCCGTCGCCCGCTCCAACCTGCTCAAGTGCGCCGTCCACGGCGAGGACCCCAACTGGGGCCGCGTGCTGTCCGCCGTCGGCACCACCTCCGCCGCGTTCGAGCCCGACCGGGTCAACGTCGCCATCAACGGCATCTGGATCTGCCGCGGCGGCGCGGTCGGCGACGACCGGTCCAAGGTGGACATGCGCCCCCGCGACGTCACGATCACCGTCGACCTGTCGGCGGGCGCCCAGTCGGCCACGATCTACACCACCGACCTGACCGCCGCGTACGTCCACGAGAACTCGGCGTACTCCTCATGACCGGGGCTTCCGGAACGAGCCCCTCGCTGCGGGCCAACGGCGCCCACGCCAAGGCCGGCACGCTCATCGAGGCGCTGCCCTGGCTGACCCGCTTCCACGGCGCGACCGTCGTCGTCAAGTACGGCGGCAACGCGATGACCGAGGAGGCGCTCAAGGCGGGCTTCGCCGAGGACATCGTCTTCCTGCGCCACGCCGGGCTGCGGCCGGTCGTCGTCCACGGCGGCGGCCCCCAGATCAGCGAGCACCTCGACCGGCTCGGCATCGAGTCCACCTTCACCGCGGGCCTGCGCGTCACCACGCCCGAGGCCATGCAGGTGGTCCGGATGGTGCTGGTCGGCCAGGTCAACCGTGACGTCGTCGGCCTGATCAACCGGCACGGCCCGTTCGCGGTCGGGCTGTCAGGCGAGGACGCCCACCTGTTCACCGCCGAGCGCAAGCACGCGATCGTCGACGGTGAGCCCGTGGACATCGGCCAGGTCGGCGACATCGTCAGGGTCGAGCCCGGCGCGGTTCGCGCGCTCATCGACGACGGCCGCGTCCCGGTCGTCTCCAGCGTCGCCTGCGGCGTGGACGGCCAGGTCTACAACGTCAACGCCGACACCGCCGCCGCGGCGCTCGCCGTCGCGCTCGGCGCCCACAAGCTCATCGTCCTCACCGACGTCGAGGGCCTGTACGCCAACTGGCCCGACGACACCGACGTCATCGACAGCCTCAGCGCCGCCGAGCTGGAAGACCTGATGCCCACCCTGTCCAGCGGCATGGTGCCCAAGATGGAGGCATGCCTGACCGCGGTGCGGGGAGGCGTGCCGCAGGCGCACGTCCTCGACGGACGGGTGCCCCACGCGCTCCTGCTGGAGATCTTCACCGACGAAGGAATCGGAACCATGGTGATGCCCGATGAGTGAACAGCCGAGCCTGTTCGACCGGTTCGAGCGGGCGTTCATGCCCAACTACGGCGTCCCGCCGGTCGCGCTGGCCCGCGGCGAGGGCACCCGCGTGTGGGACGTGGACGGCAAGGAGTACCTCGACTTCATCGGCGGCATCGCGGTCAGCTCCCTCGGCCACGCCCACCCGGCGCTGGTCGAGGCCGTCTCCCGCCAGGTGGCGACGATCGCCCACACCAGCAACCTGTTCCTGCACGAGCCCGAGGTACTGCTCGCCGAGCGGCTCCAGGAGCTGCTCAGGGCGCCCGCGCGCGTCTTCCTCGCCAACTCCGGCACCGAGGCCAACGAGGCGGCCTACAAACTCGCCCTCAAGTACGGCCGGCGCGAGGGCCGCAGCTACTTCGTCGCCGCCGAGAACGGCTTCCACGGCCGCACCATCGGCGCCCTGTCGCTGACCGGCAAGAAGGCCATCCGCGACCAGTTCGGCCCGTTCCCGGTCGATGTCCGCTTCGTCCCCTACGGCGACGCCGACGCGCTCAAGGAGGCCGTGACCGGCGACTGCATCGCCGTCTTCCTGGAGCCCACCCAGGGGGAGGCCGGCGTCGTCCCGCCGCCCGACGGCTACCTGGCCGCGGCCCGCGACATCTGCGACGCCACCGGCGCGCTGCTCGTGGCCGACGAGATCCAGTCGGCGATCGGCCGCACCGGCCACTGGTTCGCCCACCAGGCCGAGGGCGTCACCCCCGACATCCTCACCCTGGCCAAGGGCCTCGGCGGCGGTCTGCCGATCGGCGCGTGCGTCGGCTTCGGCGAGGTCGGCACCCTGTTCGCCAAGGGCGACCACGGTTCCACCTTCGGCGGCAACCCCGTCGCCTGCGCCGCCGCCATGGCCGTGCTCGACAACGTCGACCTCGGCCACGTCGAGCGGGTCGCGTCCCGGCTGCGCGACGGCCTGGAGGCGATCGGCCATCCGCTGCTCAAGGGCGTGCGCGGGCGCGGCCTCTGGCTCGCCGCCGTGCTGACCGAGCCGGTCTCCGGCCGCGTCCAGGAGGCCGCCGCCCAGGCCGGCTTCCTCGTCAACGCCCTGCAGCCCGACGCCGTACGCCTCGCCCCGCCGCTCGTCGTCACCGAGACCGAGATCGACGCGTTCGTGTCCGCGTTCCCCGCGATCCTCACGGAGGCCGCCCGGTGAGACACTTCCTGAGGGACGACGACCTGTCGCCCGCCGAGCAGGCCGAGGTGCTCGACCTGGCCGAGGCCATGAAGAAGGACCGCTACGGCTACCGCCCGTTCGAGGGGCCGAAGACCGTCGCCGTGCTGTTCGACAAGCCCTCCACCCGCACCCGCGTGTCGTTCGCCGTGGGCGTCGGCGAGCTGGGCGGGCTGCCGCTCGTCATCGACGGCGGCTCCTCCCAGATGGGCCGCGGCGAGCCGATCGAGGACACCGCCCGCGTCCTCGAGCGCCAGGTGGCCGCGATCGTGTGGCGCACCTCCGGCCAGGAGCGGATCGAGGCCATGGCCTCCGCCTCCGGAGTGCCCGTGGTCAACGCGCTGACCGACGAGTTCCACCCCTGCCAGATCCTCGCCGACCTGCAGACGGTCCGCGAGCGTTTCGGCCGCACGGCCGGGCTCACGCTCACCTACCTCGGCGACGGCGCCAACAACATGGCCCACTCCTACCTGCTCGGCGGCGCCACCGCCGGCATGCACGTGCGCGTCGCGGCGCCGGCCGGCTACCAGCCCGACGCCGTCGTCCTCGACCAGGCCGCCGCCATCGCGGCCCGCACGGGCGGCTCGGTCCTGGCGACCTCCGACCCCGCCGCCGCGGTCGCCGGCGCCCACGTCGTCACCACCGACACCTGGGTGTCCATGGGCCAGGACGGCAAGGAGGAGCGGGTCGCCGCGCTCATGCCGTACCAGGTGAACGAGGAGCTGCTGGAGCACGCCGCGGACGACGCGATCGTGCTGCACTGCCTGCCCGCCTACCGCGGCTACGAGATCACCGCGGACGTCCTCGAAGGACCCCGCAGCGCCGTGTGGGACCAGGCCGAGAACCGCCTGCACGCCCAGAAGGCGCTCCTGCACTGGCTGGTGACCAGCGCATGACGATCCCGATGACCAAGGCCGCGCGGCAGGCGAAGATCACCGACCTGCTCCAGCGGCAGGCGGTGCGCTCCCAGCCCGAGCTGGCCAAGCTCCTCGCCGAGAGCGGCGTCGAGGTCACCCAGGCCACACTGTCGCGCGACCTCGACGAGCTCGGCGCGCTCAAGCTGCGCGCCGAGGACGGCTCGCTGGTCTACGCGCTGCCCGGCGAGGGCGGCGGCCGCATCCCGGTGGCCCGGCTCGGCACCGGCGAGTCACCCGCCGCGCGGCTGCACCGCATCGCCGAGGAGCTCCTGGTCTCGGCCGAGGCGTCGGCCAACCTGGTCATCGTCCGCACCCCGCCAGGAGCCGCCCAGTTCCTGGCCTCGGCCATCGACCACGCCGACTGGGAGTCCATCCTCGGCACGGTCGCGGGCGACGACACGATCCTCGTCATCAGCCGCGACCCGCAGGGCGGCCAGGCGGTGGCCGAGTCCCTGCTCAAGGCCGCAGACCGCCGCACCTAGAAACACCCGGGAGGTTCCCGACATGAGCGAGAGAGTGGTCCTCGCCTACTCCGGCGGGCTCGACACGTCCGTCGCCATCCCGTTCCTGGCCGAGAAGATGGACGCGGAGGTCATCGCCGTCGCGGTCGACCTCGGCCAGGGCGGCGAGGACATGGACGTCATCAGGAAGCGCGCCCTCGACTGCGGCGCCGCCGAGTCGGTCGTGGTGGACGCCAAGGAGGAGTTCGCCGCCGACTTCTGCCTGCCGGCCCTGCGCGCCAACGCCCTCTACATGGACCGCTACCCGCTCGTGTCGTCGCTGTCGCGGCCGCTGATCGTCAAGCACCTGGTCGCCGCGGCCGAGCGGTTCGGCGGCACGGTCGTCTCCCACGGCTGCACCGGCAAGGGCAACGACCAGGTCCGCTTCGAGGCGGGCCTCGCCGCCCTCGCCCCCGGCCTGCGCGTCGTCGCCCCGGCCCGCGACTTCGCCTGGACCCGTGACAAGGCCATCGAGTTCGCCGAGGCCAAGGGCCTGCCGATCGAGACGACGAAGAAGAACCCGTTCTCCATCGACCAGAACCTCTGGGGCCGCGCCATCGAGACCGGCTTCCTCGAGGACATCTGGAACGGCCCCACCGAGGACGTCTACTCCTACACCGCCGACCCTTCCGTCCCGCGCGAGCCCGACGAGGTGGTCATCACCTTCGAGCGGGGCGTCCCGGTCAAGGTCGACGGCCGCTCCCTCACCCCGTACCAGGTGATCGACGAGCTCAACCGGCGCGCCGGCGCGCACGGCGTCGGCCGCCTCGACCTGGTCGAGGACCGCCTCGTCGGCATCAAGTCCCGCGAGGTGTACGAGGCGCCCGGCGCCATCGCGCTCATCACCGCGCACATGGAGCTGGAGAACGTCACCGTCGAACGCGACCTGGCCCGCTTCAAGCGCGGCGTCGACCAGCGGTGGAGCGAGCTCGTCTACGACGGCCTGTGGTTCTCGCCGCTCAAGGACGCGCTCGACGCGTTCATCGGCGACGCCCAGCAACACGTGTCCGGCGACGTCCGCATGACATTGCACGGCGGACGCGCCACCGTCACCGGCCGGCGTTCCGGCGAGTCCCTGTACGATTTCTCGCTGGCCACCTACGACACCGGCGACAGCTTCGACCAGTCCCTCGCCAGGGGCTTCGTCCAGCTCTTCAGCCTTCCCGCCAAGATCGCGGCGGCCCGGGACGCCCGGCACGGGTGACGTGCACTAAGGTCGCGCAGGAGATCCCGCACCGGCGCGGCCAGACAATCTTGACGAGGAGGAGATGACACCGTGAGTGAGGGGAAGCCGATGCGGCTCTGGGGCGGACGTTTCGAGGGGGGCCCGGCCGACGCGCTGACCCGGCTGTCGGTGAGCGTGCACTTCGACTGGCGGCTCGTGCCGTACGACCTGGCGGCCTCGCGCGCCCACGCCCGCGTGCTGCACCGTGCCGGGCTGCTGGACGACCAGGAGCTGGAGCGCATGATCGGCGCGCTGGACGACCTGGAGCGCGCCTGCAAGGCGGGCGAGTTCCGGCCGACGGTCGCCGACGAGGACGTGCACACCGCGCTGGAGCGCGGCCTGCTGGAGCGGCTCGGCTCGCTCGGCGGCAAGCTGCGCGCCGGCCGCAGCCGCAACGACCAGATCGCCACCGACCTGCGTCTCTACCTGCGCGACCACGCCCGCACCGTCGTCTCCCGGCTGGTCGAGCTGGAGACGGCACTGATGGAGCAGGCCGGCCAGCACGCCGACACCGCGGCCCCCGGCATGACCCACCTGCAGCACGCGCAGCCGGTGTCCTTCGGCCACCAGCTGCTCGCCCACGTCCACGCCTTCGCCCGCGACATCGACCGCCTCACCGACTGGGACAAGCGGGCCGCGGTCTCGCCGCTCGGCGCCGGCGCGCTGGCCGGCTCGTCGCTGCCGCTCGACCCGCAGGCGGTGGCCGCCGAACTGGGCTTCGACAGCGCCGCGCCCAACTCGATGGACGCCGTGGCCGACCGCGACTTCGCCGCCGAGTTCCTGTTCGACGCCGCCCTGATCGGTGTCCACCTGTCGCGGCTCGGCGAGGAGATCGTGCTGTGGGCCTCGCAGGAGTTCCGCTGGATCGAGATGGACGACGCCTACTCCACCGGCTCGTCGATCATGCCGCAGAAGAAGAACCCCGACGTGGCCGAGCTGGCCCGCGGCAAGTCCGGCCGGCTCATCGGCAACCTCATGTCGCTGCTGACCACGCTCAAGGGCCTGCCGCTCACCTACAACCGCGACCTGCAGGAGGACAAGGAGCCGGTCTTCGACGCCGTCGACACCCTGCTGCTCGTCCTGCCCGCGATGGCCGGCCTGGTCGCCACGATGCGTGTCAACACCGCCCGCCTCGAGACGTCGGCCCCCGACGGGTTCGCCCTGGCCACCGACCTCGCCGAGCTGCTCGTACGGCGCGGCGTCGCGTTCCGTGACGCCCACGAGGCCGTCGGGCACCTGGTCGTGTACTGCCAGTCCTACGACAAGGACCTCGGCGACCTCACCGACGACGAGCTGATCAAGGTGTCGGAGCACCTGACGCCCGACGTCCGCGACGTGCTCAACGTGCCCGGCGCGCTGGCCGCCCGCAAGGCCCACGGCGGCACCGCCCCCGACCGCGTCCGCGACCAGCTCGCCGCGCTGCGCGAGGTCGTCGACGCCCAGGCCGCATGGGCGGCGGGCTCCTGACCTCCGCGCCGCTGCCGCGCTCGTTCTTCGACCGGCCCTCCCACGAGGTCGCGCCCGACCTGCTCGGGCGCGTCCTCGTGCACGGTCCCGTCGCGGTGCGGCTCACGGAGGTCGAGGCGTA
Organism: Nonomuraea sp. NPDC050691; assembly: GCF_040654455.1. Lineage (NCBI taxonomy): Bacteria > Bacillati > Actinomycetota > Actinomycetes > Streptosporangiales > Streptosporangiaceae > Nonomuraea > Nonomuraea sp. NPDC050691. The sequence goes on along the minus strand of NZ_JBFAIA010000102.1, from coordinate 5,044 downwards.
CGGCGGGCCGGGCGAGGACCCGGCCGCCCACACCTACCGGGGCAGGACGCCCCGCAACGCCGTCATGTTCGGGCCGCCGGGCCACCTGTACGTGTACTTCACCTACGGCATGCACTTCTGCGCCAACCTGGTGTGCCTGCCCGAGGGACACGGGTCGGCCGTGCTGCTGCGCGCCGGGGAGATCGTGGCCGGGCACGACCTGGCCCGGGAGCGGCGCTCGGGGAACGGCGGCGGCAACGGCTCCCGGCGGATCTCCGACCGCGACCTCGCCCGGGGCCCCGCGCGGCTGGCGACCGCGCTCGGACTGCTGCGCGAGCACAACGGGCTCGACGCGGTGCTGGAGGGCGCCTCCGACCGGGGCCCGGCGACGGGCGGCGGACTCACCGGCGTGCCGGCCGGGGCCGCCGCCGTCCTGGAGGGCGTCCCGGCCGAGCCGGACGCGATCCGGTCAGGCCCCCGCACCGGGATCTCGACCGCCAAGGACACGCCGTGGCGGTTCTGGATCGACGGCGACCCGACCGTGTCGCCGTACCGGGCTCACGTGCCGCGCCGCCGCAGCACCGCCGCCACCTCGGTGGGGGAGGCGCCCAGCTCGTGAGCGCTGAAGATGTGCAGGTGATCGCCGGTGTCGATCTCCAGCATCTCGCTGCGCAGGCCGTACCTGCGGCGCACGTCCACCTTGACGTCCCGCACGTCCGCCCACGGCACGTGCCGCCGCCCGGCGAACCCGTGCACCACCGTGATGCCGTCCTCGGACACCGACAGCCGCACCGGGACGAGCAGATCCCGCACGCCCATGGCCCCCACGAGCACCGCCGCGGGCACGGCCAGGATCACCCCGCGCACGTCCCCGTTCACGTACCAGAAGACGGCGAGACCCGCGCACCCGAGAGCCCCTAAGATCTTCGAAACGGCCAGCTCGCGACGGACCCTCCACATGGTTGCCGAGCGTATCCAAGTGGCGGGGTGAGGCCACGATCGGGCAGGCTGTAACCACTCAACGTCTATCGGAAAGCCAGCACCGTGACCGACATTCTGGACGAGCTCGAATGGCGCGACGTCCTCGCGCAGACCACCGACATCGCGGCACTGCGCGAGGCGCTGTCGAAGGGTCCGATCACGGTCTATGCCGGCTTCGACCCGACCGCCCCGTCCCTTCACATGGGCAACCTGGCGACGCTGCTGATCCTCACCCGCTTCCAGCGGGCCGGCCATCGGCCGGTCGGGCTGGTCGGCGGGGCGACGGGCCTGATCGGCGACCCGAGCGGCCGCAGTACCGAGCGGGTGCTCAACACCACTGAGGTCGTCGCCGAGTGGGTGGGCAAGATCCGGGTGCAGCTGGAGAAGTTCCTGTCCTTCGAGCCCGGCCCCACCGCCGCGGAGGTCGTCAGCAACCTCGACTGGACCGCCGAGCTGTCGGCCATCGACTTCCTGCGTGACGTCGGCAAGCACTTCCCGGTCAACCGCATGCTGGCCCGCGAGTCGGTGTCCGCCCGGCTCGGCGGCGAAGGGCTCAGCTACACCGAGTTCAGCTACCAGATCCTCCAGGCCAACGACTACCTGGAGCTCTACCGCCGCCAGGACTGCACGCTCCAGGTCGGCGGCAGCGACCAGTGGGGCAACATCACCGCCGGCGTCGACCTGGTCCGCCGCGTCGAGGGCGCCCACGTGCACGCGCTCACCGGCAAGCTCATCACCAAGGCCGACGGCACCAAGTTCGGCAAGACGGCGGGCGGCGCGGTCTGGCTCGACGCCGAGCTGACCTCTCCGTACGCCTTCTACCAGTACTGGCTCAACGCCGACGACCGCGACGTGGTCCGCCTGCTCAAGGTGTTCACCTTCCGCACGCGCGAGGAGATCGACGAACTGGAGAAGGCCGTCGCCGAGCGGCCGTTCGCCCGTGAGGCGCAGCGCACGCTCGCCGAGGACCTGACCGCCATGGTCCACGGCGCCGACGAGCTCGCGGCCGCCATCGCGGCGTCCAAGGCGCTGTTCGGGCAGGGCTCGCTGGAGGAACTGCCCGCCGCGACGCTGGACGCCGCCCTGGCCGAGGTGCCCAAGGTCACCGTGCCGGCGCTCGGGGCTGCGCTGGTCGACCTGATGGCCGACAGCGGGCTGGTCGAGTCCAAGTCCGCCGCCCGCCGGGCGGTCAAGGAGGGCGGGGCGTACCTCAACAACGTCAAGATCACCGACGAGGCGTACGCGCCGACGCCCGGCGACCTGCTCCACGGGCGCTTCCTGGTGCTGCGGCGCGGCAAGAAGTCGGTCGGCGGCGTCATCGTCGGCTGAGTCGCTGTTCCACCGAGGGCCCTTCCCCCTGGGGAGGGCCCTCGGTTCGCGTCCGCGCCGGCCAGGGGTCAGCGGCGGGTCGCTCCGCTTCCGGAACGGGTGAACAGGGCGACGGTGAGTCCCGGCAGCTCGGCCGAGTGCCACGACGAGACCGGCTTGAACCCGGCCTCTCTGACGGCCTTCACCCGCGGCAGCTTCTCGCCGGCCGCCCTGCTCCCGCGCCACACCACCCAGACACGCCGCCGATCCCGCAGCGCCTCGGCGACGTCCGTTCGCTCGGGGAAGCCGAACCCGCCCGCCTCGGGGGCGGGACTCAGCCGCAGCGGGTCATCGGCCAGGCCGGGAGGTGCGTAGTAGTCGAAACCGGCACGCACCGAGCTCTGACCGAACACGATCGCGTCACCCTCCCGCGCCGTCACCCGCCGCACCGCGCCCGGGAAGTCCTCGAACCTGCCGTTGAAGGCCCGCAGCTCGGTGTGCCGGTCCAGCCCGGCGACCGCCGCTACTGCCACCAGCAGGCATCCCGCGGTCACGGCCGCGACCGGAGGCCGCACGGCCGCCACGGCCAGGCCCGCCAGCAACGCCAGGGCCGGGGACGTGACGAACAGGTACCGGTCCACGTACAACGGCGTGACCAGCAGCGACACGGTGAGCAGCAGCAGCGGCGGGCCCACGAGCCAGGCGCCCAGCGCCGCCGGCCAGGCGCGCTCCCGCGGTTCCCGCGGCTCCCACGGATGGGCATGCGCTCGGTCACCGACCCGCCCGCGCCGCCACATCAGCGCCACGCCCGCGAGCGCCACGGCGAACACCACCACGCCCGCCGTCTCCGCCCCCGCCGCCATCTTCGGGAACTTCAGCAGCACCTCCGGCCCGCGCTCCTGGATCCAACTCACCGCGTGCCGCTCGCCGTACCCGACCAGGCCGAGCACCAGCGCCGGCACGCACCCCGCGGCCATCGCGGGCAGAGCCCGGGTCAGCAGCTCGCGGCGCCGCAACGCCGAGACCAGGACCGGCAGGTGCGCGGGCAGCGTGAGCACCGCGAACAGGTGTGTCGAGCACACCAGCGCGACCGACACCCCGTACAGCACCCATCCCCGCCGCGTCGTCGCGCCGGTGAGGCGGTGCAGGCTCCAGAAGGAGAACACCACGGCCGCCGCCGCGAACGCGTACGGCCTGGCGAACGCGCCGTAGTACGACACTGACGGCAGGACGGCGAACAACGCCGCGGCCGTCACTCCCGCCCGGCCGCTGTGCAGCCGCCGTCCGAGGTCGGCCAGGAAGCCCGCCGCCACCCCGATCGCCAGCGCGGACGGCAGCCGCAGCCACAGCTCGGCCGTCCCGAACTGGGTCCACAGATGCATGAACAGGTAGTACGGCAGGAAATGGCCGTCGATGTGCCGGGCCAGCTCCCACAACCCCGCGAGGGAGCGGGAGGCCGCGCTGATCGTGGCCAGCTCGTCGCCGTTCAGGGAGGAGGCGCCGGATCCGCTGAGCGCCGCCGCCCCGGCCACCGCCCCTATTGCCCAGGCTTTCCACCAGCGGGTACGGGTAACGGCCGGTGCAATTGTGGTATTTGGGGCAAGGGTGGCGCTTGTCACCGGGGCAGAATACGCGCTTAAGCTCGGAGACATGCCTGAAGTGATCGTTTTCGACCTGTACGGCGTGATCGCGCATCCAGACGGAAGAGGCCAAGCGGCGGATCGTCGAGCTGGCCGGGGTTCCCGGTGAGCGGTTCTGGGATGCGTACTGGGCCTGCCGTCCCGCCTACGACGCGGGCCAGGACGGCGCCGCGTACTGGGGGGCGGTGGCAGATCACCTGGGCGCCCGGTTCGCGGACGTCGCGGCGTTGCGGCAGGCCGACCTCGACAGCTGGTCCCAGGTGGACGAGGAGATGGTCGCGCTGGTGCGCGAGCTGGCCGGCCGGGGACGCAGGCTCGGGCTGCTGTCCAACATCATCGAGGACCTGGTGCCGGTGTGGGAGACGCGGCACGGGGCATGGCTGGGAGGGTTCGCGGCGCTGACGTTCTCGTGCCGGATCGGGGTGGCCAAGCCGGACCGGCGGGCGTACGAGATCTGCGCGGAGCACATGGGGGTTGCCCCGTCCGATGTGCTGTTCTTCGACGACAACGAGGCGAACGTGCTGGCGGCGCGTGCGGCGGGCATGGCGGCGGAGCTGTTCACCTCGGCGGACCAGGTACGTGCGCTGACGGCCCGCCCCTGAGACCCGGGCCCATGAGGTGATGGTGAGGCGTGGCTTCCTGAGGGCGGGGCGTGGCTTTCAAAGGCCGGCAGGTCTGGCGCGGTGGTCGAAGGGGGGCCTGTGGCCAGGAGGCGCGCCGGTGCGGGGCCTGATTTGACGGGGAGGGGATGGCGGCCTAATCTTTGTTTTCGCCCGGGAGCGAGCCGGACGCCAGATGGCGGACGGGCCCCAGGGCCAATCCCTTCACAGCGAGCCAATCGGCCGGCGTGCTTCGGCGCGTGCAGGTCCGGGCCGTTCTGGGCGCGTCCACATCACCGGAAATCCGGTTGATTCGACACGGTCAGGGTGGCACGGTAAGTTCGGGGGTTGCCTCTTACCAGGTGATCACCGATCTGGAGATTGACACCAGATCAGGGAGTCTGATAAGATAGCAACACGGAGTCTGCGCCTCTCGCAGTATCGGGGAGTACGCGTCCGTTTCTTGAGAACTCAACAGTGTGTTAAAAGCCAGTGCATGAATACATGCATGACCCCGTCGCATCGGCTCAGGTCGAT
>NZ_JBFAIA010000101.1:0-28394 GCF_040654455.1 Nonomuraea sp. NPDC050691 | reverse complement strand
CTGCGGCGGAAGTACGGCGTCACCATCGTCGCGGTCAAGAGCCAGGGGCAGGAGTTCACCTACGCCACCGCGGAGACCGTGCTCGGCTACGGCGATGTCGTCATCGTGTCCGGCCGGACGGACCAGGTCGAACGGTTCGCCAACCTGCCGTGAGGCCCGGCTGCTTCGGGACTGCAGACACGCTCGGGGGCCAAGGCACATTCGCACCAAGCCGCGCCAGTCGCTTGCGCGGGAACTGCCTGTGCCGCTTGGCCGTGCGATCCGATCACATGCCGGGCGGTGCCCTCGCCGGCCTGGACCAGTTGCGCGATCACCGGGACGCGGTCCCCGCCGGCGGACGCCGGCAACATCATCGCCCTGACCACCAACCCCGGCGAACCTTCCCGGTCACACCCTGGTCAGGCGACCCGGATCGCCTCCCAGGCGGTGACGTCGCACTGACCATGCTCGTTGTTTCCGGCGGCGACGACTGTTCCGTCCGCGCGCAGCCCGAGAGTGTGGGTGGATCCGGCCGCGACCGCGACGATCTCGCGCCAGTCGGCTACGTCGCACTGGCCGGAATCGTTGCCGCCCACGGCCACGACTCGGCCGGCCGCGGTGACTCCGACGGTGTGGTAGCTCCCAGCCGCCACTGCCACGACGTCTCTCCAAGCACTGACGTCACAGGCACCCGCCGATTGATCCCCCACCGCGAAGACGCGTCCGTCCCTGGTGAGACCGACCGTGTGAAGGTAGCCGGCGGCGACGGCGGTAACGTCACGCCACGTGTCGACCACGCACTGCCCACGGCGATTGTTGCCCACGGCAACGGTGGTCCCGTCGGCTCTGAGGCCCACCGAATGCCAGTCGCCACAAGCCAACGCGACAATCTCCCGCCATTGGCTCACGTTGCCTGCTCCCTCGAGGAGCCGCCCCGCGGCCAGCACGGTGCCGTCACCAACGAGCCCCAAGGTGCGGCGCCAGCCCGCGGCGACAAGGGTCACGTCGCGCCATGACGCGATGTCACACTGCCCGTCGCCGTTCCAGCCCGTCGCCATCACCGTGCCGTCCGCGCGGAGGCCCACGCTGTGGGACCGTCCGGTGTTCGAGGCCGTATGCACGTTGCCGGCCGCCACGGCGACCACATGAGCCCAGTGTTCGACTCGACACTCACCAGAGGTCCCCGCGCCGGCCGCAACCACGGTGCCGTCAGCGCACAGCCCCAACGAGTGTCGTCGTCCAGCGGCGAGGACAGGACTACTCACGTGCACATCATTGCCGAGTTCGACCAGTCTGTGCACCACGCCGTCCTGAAGGGCGTTGCGGAAGGGAGTAGGACGGGCAGTTCTCCTCTTCGAGCAACACCGCGAACGACTCCGCGCCTTGATCATCTCAGGAGACCTTCGAACGCGAGTAGCGTATCGCCGTCTGTGGGCGCTCGACCCGGCGTTCTCCGCCGGCCGTCCCGGTCTGCCCGGCCGTGCCCTCACTGGGAACGGCAGCGCGACCACGGCATCAACCCGCTCGTCGAGTCCCGCTCACAGCAGGCCTGTTCCTGCTGTCGAGTTCCTGCTGTCGAGGCAGGATCATCACCGGGACCGGCGCGTGCCTGAGGATCCTCGATGCGGCCGAACCGAGGAAGACCTGGGCCAGCGGGCCGGCTGCGCCCGATCCGAGCAGCAGCCCGCGAGCGCATCCGCCGCGCCCGTCTCGCGCTGGATGAGATCCAGCGCAGCGGGCACGCCTTCCATCACACGCCCGCACGGGGAATCTCATGACGCGTCTTCACGACTGCCGCCACGAACGCGACCGGCCCGGTGAGCGGGGTCGGGTGGACTGGTGAACGCCACGATCGAGACCGGCCGTCCTCCTGCAGGCAGGTAAGGCGATCACCGAACCACAGCGCCGCCGCCGGATGAACCTCGCCCGCGGCGCGGCGGAGGCCGAACTGGGCGGACATGGTCTGCCTGCGGGCAGTGTGACAGATGCTCCTTCTTCTCTGTCACACTGCCCGTTCTTCTCTGTCACACTGCCCGGAAACCGGATGACCAGCCGCCGTGCCATCCGCTCGGCAGGCCCATCGGGAGAGGGGTCGTGCCCGCGTCGGTTTCCGGCTCGTGTGCGCCGCCCCGCCGAACGAGTCCTCCTCCCCACCCCGGACCGGTGAGACACCTCCCGCTGCTGGTCAGCCTGTTCGGGTCAGGTGCGGGTCCAGCGTTGGTTGACGCCGCCGTTGCACGACCAGATGGTCAGCTTGGTGCCGTTGGCGGTGGCGTTGTTCGGCACGTCCAGGCACTTGTTCGCCCCGACGGCGGTGATGGTGCCGTCGGCGTTGAGGCGCCACCGCTGGTTGTCCTGGCCGTTGCAGTCCCAGATGATCACGTTGGTGCCGTCGGCGGTGCCCCGGTTGTACACGTCCAGGCACTTGCCGCCGTAGACCCGCAGCTCACCGCTCGCGGTCGGCGTCCACTGCTGGCCGGCCTGGCCGTTGCAGTCCCAGATCTGCGCCTGCGCGCCGTTCGCCTGCGAGGCACCGGAGACGTCGAGGCATCTGCCCGACCCCACCCCCTTGATCGCCCCCGCGGGCGGGGGCGTGACGATGCCCCCTCCGGTCACGACGTACATGGCCGCGCCGTGCCCGGGGACCGACGCGCTGATCGTCCCGGAGGAGGAGGACGTCGTGTGCGCCCACAGGTCGCGCACCGCGTAGGAGGACGCGGACCCCAGCCCCAGGGCGGAGGCGGTGGTCGAGACCGTGGAGGTGGCGGTGCCCCGGTTGAGCAGCACGACCGCGACCGAGCCGTTCGCCATCGGTTTGCGCCAGACCTCCAGGTTGCCGTTGTCGCTGATCTTGTGGCCCTGCCTGCCGCCCCAGTCCTGGTTGACCGCGATGACCTCGGTGTTGGTGAGGATCGTGCGCGTGTCGGCGCTCATCGTGCGGATGTCGTTGCCGGCGAGGAGCGGCGCGTTCAGCAGCGACCACAGGCTGAAGTGCGCGCGGCCCTCGGTCCCCGTCACCCCGCCGACGCCTACCTCCAGCATGTCGGGGTCGTTCCAACCGCCCGGCCCCGAGTACGCCTCGCGCCCGACCTGCTGGTCCAGGATTCCCATGATCGAGTTCCAGTTGGCCGCGATGTCGCCGGTGTTGCGCCAGGAGTTGCCCACGGGCATCCCCCACGTCCAGACGTTCTCCTGCCCCCAGTTGCACAGGCTGTACACGATCTGACGTCCGGTCGCGGCCAGCGCGTCGCGCATGGCGGTGTACCGCTGCTGCCCGTTCAGGCCCTTGTGGTCGCCGCAGTTGTCGTACTTCAGGTAGTCGATCCCCCAGGACGCCCACAGGGCCGCGTCCCGCCGCTCGTTGCCCAGGCTGGCCGGGTACCCCGCGCACGTCGTGGTTCCGGCGGAGGAGTAGATGCCGAGCTTGAGCCCTTTGGAGTGGACGTAGTCGGCCAGGGCCTTGATGCCGTTGGGGAACTTCTGCGGATCGGGCACCAGGTCCCCGTTGGCGTTACGGTTCTTGGTGGACCAGCAGTCGTCGATGTTGACGTAGGTGTAGCCCGCCGCCGCCATGCCGCTGGAGACCATGGCGTCGGCCGTCTGGCGGATCAGGCCGTCGTTGACGTTGCAGCCGAAGCTGTTCCAGTCGTTCCAGCCCATCGGGGGCGTGCGGGCCAGACCGTTGTCCAGGGCGGCGACCGGCGACATCTCCCCTCCGATCGCGACGATGGAGCCGGCGGCGAGTACCGCCGCCAGTGCTAAGCCGAGAACTCTGCGCATCTGATACCTCCGGCTAAGGCTGTCGGGAAGAACTCGGGACGATCCGCCGGACGGGCCGGGGACGAACGGCCGGCCGCCGGCCAGTGAGTGATGTCATGGGTCAGGTCCGGGTCCAGCGTTGGTTGGCGGCGCCGCCGCAGGACCAGATCTGGACTCTGACCCCGTTGGCCGTGCCGGCGCCGGAGACGTCGAGGCACTTGTTCGCCCCCACGGCGGTGATGGTGCCGTCAGCGTTGAGGCGCCACTTCTGGTTGTCCTGGCCGTTGCAGTCCCAGATGATCACGTTGGCGCCGTCGGCGGTGCCCCGGCCGTACACATCCAGGCACTTGGTGCCATAGACCCGCAGCTCACCGCTCGCGGTCGGCGCCCACTGCTGGTTGGCCTGACCGTTGCAGTCCCAGATCTGCGCCTGCGCGCCGTTCGCCTGCGACGCGCCGGAGACGTCAAGACATCTGCCCGACCCCACGCCTCTGATCGCCCCGGGCGGGGGCGTCGGACCGGGGGTGCCCCCCGGCTGACCGATGCTGCCGGGTACCGACTGCAGGGCGTCGTACCAGGCGGCGGCCATCTTGTCGTAGCCGCCGGCGGTGGGGTGGACGCCGTCGATCAGGTCGGCGGTGGTCAGCTTGCTGTGCATGTCGACCAGGTGGACGTGCTTGCCGCTGTTCACCTTGCTCTGCACGATGCCGGGGAGGGCCGCGTTGAAGGCGCGGCCGGCCGCCTCCTGGCCCGAGTTGGACAGCGGGATGATGGTCGCCACGAAGACGTCCGCGGCGGGCACGGTCGCGGTGATGTGGTCGATCAGCGTGGACAGTCGCTGCGGGGCGCCGGCCACGTTGTAGTTCTGCAGGACGTCGTTGGTGCCGATGTGCAGCAGCACCGTGCGGGGTGTGTGGGTACGCAGCCAGCCGGTGATGTTCGCGTCGATCTGGTCGATCCGCCACCCGGGGTGGCCCTCGTGATCGTGGTCGCCGAGGCTGCCCGGCCCGTTGAACTGCGACCCGACGAAGTCGATCGTGTAGCGGCCGGCGGCCAGGCGCTGCCACAGGCCGATCCGGTACCCGCCCGGCACCTGGGTGCCCTCGGTGATCGAGTCGCCCAGCGGCATGACCCGCACGCCGCCGTTGGACTCCGCGCCGGCGTCCCCGGCTCCCAGCACCGTGCCCGCTGACGCCAGGGCCACGGCCACCAGCACGGCGGCCCACCGCCGTCCCCACGTGCGCATGGTCAGCTCCTCGCCGTCGTCAGCGGACGGGACGCGTCGAGCGGGTGAGGGCTGCACAAGGGCCGGAGCCTGTCTGGTGTGGACACGAAGGACCTCCCTGCGGGAAAGATCGCGGATGGGGAATGGGGCGGCCGCGTGCCGCGCCACCGACTGTTAGCGTTAACATCCGGAATGGAAGAGCTCCTCTCACGGAGGCCGGCTGAGGTGGTGTGGCGGAGCACACATGATCCGGGGAGAGCCGTCAAGGGTCCGTCCCCCTCGACCCCGGCCGGGCCGCACGCCGAAGCGCTCCCAGCTGGGCGGACGGCCTGACGCACCGGGACGGAGCGATGAAACCTTCATCCCGTGGTGGCGCGGCATGACAGCGGCGTGGGCCTTGCGGGCGTCGGTTCGTCCATCGAACCGATTCGGCGGACGGTCTGCCGGCCGCCCGACGGAACCGGCCCGCAGGGAGCGGGCCGGCTCCGGGAGCCGGGCGTTCCCCTCGGGGTCAGACGCGGGTCCATTTCTGGTTGTTCTGACCGTTGCAGGTCCAGATCTGCACCCTGGTGCCGTTGGCGGTGCCGGCGCCGGCCACGTCCAGGCACTTGTTCGCCGCGACCGCCGTGACGGTGCCGTCGGCGTTGAGGCGCCACTTCTGGTTGTTCTGGCCGTTGCAGTCCCAGACGATGACGGAGGTGCCGTCCGCCGTGCCCGCGCCGTTCACGTCCAGGCACTTGCCGCTGGACGTCCGCAGCTCACCGGCACCGGTCGGGGTCCACTGCTGAGCCGCCTGCCCGCCGCAGTCCCAGATCCGCGCCTGCGCGCCGTTGGCCGGGGAAGCCCCGCCGACGTCCAGGCACCGCCCCGACGCCACGCCGCGCAGCGCGCTCGTACCGCCAGGTGTAGTGGTCAGTTCCTTGACGCGGATGTCGCGGAACGACGCCACGTCGCCGGACCCGTGGTTCTGGATGCCGATGTAGCCCTGCTGGAGCGAGCGGACCGGGTCGGTGTTGGTGAAATCGTTGATCTTGACGCCGTTCAGGAACACCTGGAGCCGCTCACCCTCCACCAGCAGCTCATAGGTGTTCCACTGACCCGGCGGATTCAGCGCCGCGTCCCGTGCGGCGATGTCCGCCGCCTTGAATCCGTAGATCGCCCCCGTCGTCCGGTCCGGGGTGTCGGTCGCGTCGATCTGCACCTCGTACCCGGTGTCGAGGGCGGCGTTCGGGTCGCTGGTGGCCGGGAAGCCCACGATGACCCCCGAGTTGGAGTCGCCGGTCAGCTTCCAGTCGAGCTTCAGGGAGTACGAGCGCAACTCCTTGGCGCTGTACCACAGCATGCCCATGCCTCCCTGGGAGGTCAGCGTGGCGTCGCTGTTGGCGAACGACCCCGGCCCCGCCTGCGACCAGCCCGTCGTCGACCCTTTGTACAACGCCGTGTATCCGGTCTCCGGGCGGCAGTCGGCGTTGGCGGCCTTGGCCGCGTACCGGATGCCGCCCAGCAGCAGCGTGCGGAAGTCCGGGTCGGTGTACGACTCCTGGGTGTGCCCCAGGCCGGTGTAGAACGCGCGGCCGGCGGACTGGGGACGGCACCACGTGATCGGGTGGTCGCCCATGCCGCCGCCGCTGTAGCTGCTCTCGTCCAGGCTCTGCAGCACCCGCGCACTGGAGCGCGGGTTGGTGCGGTAGTTGTACCACTCGTCGACGCGTGACCAGGTGGCCCCCAGATGAGCGGTCGCGGCGTGCGCCCGGTCCTCGTTCCGCACGGTGGCCCGCTGGATCGCCGGGTGGTTGTTGAACCAGGCTCCCATCAGCTGCCCGTAGTAGGGCCAGTTGTACTCGGTGTCGGCGGCCGCGTGCACCCCCACGTAACCGCCCCCGCCGTCCACGTACGTCTGGAAGGCGGCCTGCTGGGGGTCGTTCAGCACGTCACCGGTGGTGTTGAGGAACACCACCGCCTTGTACTGGGCGAGGTTGGCCGCGGTGAAGGCGTTCGCGTCCTCGGTGGCGTCGACGGCGAAGTCGTTGGCGGCCCCCAGGTCACGGACGGCCTGGATTCCGCTGGGGATCGAGTCGTGCCGGAACCCGGCGGTCTTGGAGAACACCAGGACCTTGAAGGCGGCGGCCTGGGCGGGGACGGCGGAGATCACGGTCGCGGTGGCCACGGTGAGCGCCACCGCGGCCATCGACAGCGTCCGCAGCGCGGATGTCCTCCGGTCGCCCGCCGCGCCGCGCCCGAGCGCGCCGGGGGTCAGATGTCGCAGCATGCGTGTCCTTCCGTCACATCAGTGGCTGATCGTGGTGCGGTCAAGGACGGGTGGCCTCAGACGCGGCTCCACTTCTGGTTGTTCTGGCCGTTGCACGTCCAGATCTGCACCCTGGTGCCGTTGGCGGTGCCGGCGCCGGACACGTCGAGGCACTTGTTCGCCCCGAGGGCGGTGATGGTGCCGTCGCTGTTGAGGCGCCACTTCTGGTTGTTCTGGCCGTTGCAGTCCCAGATGATCACGGTGGTGCCGTCCGCCGTGCCCGCGCCGTTGACGTCCAGGCACTTGCCGCCGTACACCCGCAACTCACCGGCATCGGTCGCCGTCCACTGCTGGCTGGATCTGCCGTCGCAGTCCCAGATCTGCGCCTGCGCGCCGTTCGCCTGGGAGGCTCCGGTGACGTTCAGGCAGCGGCCCGACCCCACGCCCTTCAGCGCGCTCGCGCTCCCCGGGGGCGACGTGCCGGTGTCGAGGGTGAAGGCGTCGACGTCGAACAGGTAGCCCTGTCCGGTCGGTCCGCGGAAGACGAGGTACAGCGTCGTGGAGCCGGCCGGCGCGCCGGCGAGGTTCGCCGAGACGTCGGTGAAGGTGTCCCACCCGCCGGTGCTCGCGACGTTCACCGTTCCCAGCAGCGTGCCCGTGGCCGAGCCCGCCCGCACCTCGATCCGGCCGCCCGCGCCCGCCGACGACACCCGGGCGGTGATCCGCTTCGCGTCGCCCAGGCTGTACGGCTGGAAGGAGATCCAGTCGCCGTCGTCGGTGAAGCCCACCGTCCGGCCGCCTTCGGCGGTGCCGTGGTCGGCCGTCTGGACGCCCTGCTGGGCGCCGAAGTGCTCGGCCTGCCGGTGCCGCGGCTGGAGCGTGCGGGCGCTGGTGGAGGTCAGGCCGCCCTTGTCGGTGTAGGAGGCCTCGAAGACGCCGTAGATGTTGGCCGCGGCGTCGTGCTCACCGTCGACCGGCACGGAGATGGAGCCCGTACAGCCGTTCGCGGAGGTGATCTGGTGACGGTGGCTGTCGTGGCCGAGGAAGTAGGCGACGGTGACCTTGGTGCAGTCGATCGTGCCGTCCTCCGGGTCGCTGACGGTGACCTGGAAGGGCACCGTTTCCCCGAAGGTGAACGGCTGCCCGTCGGCCGGGGTGGTCAGCGTCACCGCCGGGGCGGTGTTGCCGACGGTCACGATCACGCTGGCGCTTCCGGTCAGCCCCTGCGGGTCGCGGACGGTGAGGGTGACGGTGTGGGCGCCGTTCGCGGTGTAGGTCTTGCTCGGGTTCGCCACCGTGGACGTGGTGCCGTCACCGAAGTTCCAGGAGTACGTCAGCGCGCCGCCCTCGGGGTCGGAGCTGCCGGCGGACGAGAAGTTCACCGTCAGTGGAGCCGGTCCCGAGGTCCTGTCGGCGGAGGCCTTGGCGATCGGGTTGCGGTTGGCCTTGCCGATGTACTCGATCCGGTACAGCGCCTGGTTGTTGTTCCCGTCGCCGTAATCGAGGACGTAGAGGGCCCCGTCAGGCCCGAAGGCCATGTCCATCACCTGGGTGCCCGTCCAGGGGAACGCGGAGATCTCCCCGGGGTTGCCGTCGGCCTTCACCTCGATGGCCTTGATCCAGCGGCGGCCGTACTCACCGGCGAAGTAACGCCCGTCCAGGACCTGCGGGAACTTGACGGCCGAGTTCAGATTCGGGTCGTAGCGGTAGACCGGGCCGCCCATCGGCGACTCGGACCCGGAGCCGAACTCCGGCGGTGATCCGGCGTCCCCGGCGTATCGGATCCACGCCGGTCTGGCCGGGGGCAGCGTGCTCTGGCCGGTGTTGCGGAAGGAGTTGTTGGCCGGGCCGCCCGCGCAGTTGTACTTCGGGCCGGTGCTGTTGGAGGCGAAGTTCCACTCGTTGTAGGTCTCACTGGTGGTGTTCGTGCCCGTGCAGTACGGCCAGCCGTAGTTGCCCGGACCGGTGACGCGGTCGAACTCCACCTGCCCGCTCGGGCCCCGGTTGGGGTTGGTCACGCCGGCATCCGGCCCGTAGTCGCCCAGGTAGACGATGCCGGTCGCTTTGTCCACGCTCATCCGGAACGGGTTGCGGAACCCCATCGCGTAGATCTCCGGCCGTGTCCTCGCCGTGCCGGGCGGGAACAGGTTGCCGGCGGGGATCGTGTAGGTGCCGTCCGGCTGCGGCTTGATCCGCAGGACCTTGCCGCGCAGGTCGTTGGTGTTGGCGGCGGAGCGCTGGGCGTCGTACTGCGGGTTGCGGTCGGTCCGCTCGTCCAGCGGGGAGTAGCCGGCCGACTCGAACGGGTTGCTGTCGTCGCCGGTCGTCAGATACAGGTTGCCGGCCGCGTCGAAGTCGATGTCGCCGCCGACATGGCAGCACATCCCCCGGTCGTTCGGCACCTCCAGCACGACCTTCTCACTGGCCAGGTCGAGGGTGTCGTCGGACTTCAGGGTGAAGCGGGACAGGTTCAGGTGGCCCTTCCACTGGTCGAACTGCGCCTGCGTGCCGTTGCCCGGCGCGTCGCCGTTCGGCGTGCTCAGCCGGGGCGAGTAGTAGAGCCAGACGTACCGGTTCGACGCGAAGCCCGGGTCGACCGCCACCCCCTGCAGGCCCTCCTCGTCGTGCGTGTAGACGTTGAGCCTGCCGGCCACCTTCGTGCTGCCGTTGACGTCGGTGACGCGCACCGTGCCGTCGCGCGCCGTGTGCAGCACCGACCGGTTCGGCATCACGGCCAGCGACATCGCCTCACCCAGCTCCGCGCCGCCCGAGGCGAGCGACACCTGCTGGTAGTCGGAGGCCGGGATGGTCAGCGCGTTCGCCGGGGAGGCGGTGAACACGAGGGCTCCCGGAGTGATCAGCGCCATCGTGGTCAGCAAGGTGAGCCACGGACGTCGGGACATGAATATTCCTTCCTGACATATGGCCATCAGTCAGGGCAAGGGCGCGCCATTGCGCTGTTGCCGCAGCCGTGCTTCGTGCCAGAGGAGTGCCGCGGCGTCAGGCGCGGGCCCACTTCTGGTTGGCGCCGCCGTGACAGGTCCAGATCTGGACCTTGGCGCCGTTGGCGGTGCCCGAACCGCTCACGTCCAGGCATTTGTTCGCCCCGAGGGCGGTGATGGTGCCGTCGCTGTTGAGGCGCCATTTCTGGTTGTTCTGGCCGTTGCAGTCCCAGATGATCACCGCGGTGCCGTCCGCCGTGCCCGCGCCGTTGACGTCCAGGCACTTGGTGCCGTACACGCGCAGCTCGCCGGAGCTCGTGGAGGTCCACTGCTGGTTGGACTGTCCGTTGCAGTCCCAGATCTGCGCCTGCGCGCCGTTGGCCTGGGAGGCCCCGCTGACGTCCAGGCACCGGCCCGACCCCGCCCCCTTGAGCGCGCCCGCGTCTCCGGGAGGCGTCGGAGTGGGCGAGGGTGACGTGCCGGTCCGGGGCCCGGCGGACGCCATCACGGTCTGGGCGCCCGCCGGCCAGTTGCCGTTGCCGACGGTGACGTTGCCGCGGACGACGTTGCCCCGGTCGCCGTTGGTCACGTTGGTGCTGCCGTTGGTCGACCAGTTGTCGGTGACGGTCCAGTTGCCCATGTTCTCGCCGCCCCAGTAGTTGGCGGTGGCCCAGGTGCCGGTGTTCGACAGCACGTTGCGGGTGACGGTGTAGTACTTCGAGCCCTCGTCGAAGTAGACCCCGAACCAGCCGTTGGTCCGCAGGCAGTAGTTGTCGCTGATCACGGCGTTCGGGTTCCAGGACAGCGTGTAGATGCATCCGCCGTCGGTCATCTGCTGCATGACGTCGTGGATGTGGTTGCCGACGAGCCGGTTGCCGGACGCGGTGGTGGCCGTGGTGTAGCGCGGCTGGTAGTCGTACAGGCCGCGGTTGGCGTACTGGTTGTTGCCGCCGGGCTCGTTGGCGCCCCACCCGTAACCGATCGACATGCCGGTGTACGGCATGTTGTAGACCTCGTTGTGCGACACGTCGGTGTTGGTGACGTAGGTCGTCAGGACCGAGACGACGCCCCGGTAGTCCAGGCCGAGGTCGTGGATCCGGTTGTCGCTGACCGTGATGTTCCGGTTGACCATCCGCTGGTCGCCTGGGTGGTGCGCGTCGGCGCGCACGCCGCCGACCAGGATGCCGCCGGCCGAGCTGCGGGCGACCTCGGACCGGGTGATCGCGATGTCGCTCGCGCCCAGCCCGACGCCGCTGGCGTGCGCGTTGGCGTCGTTGCCGATGCCGACGGCGGTCTGCCCCAGGTTGACGAACCGGGAGTCGGTGAAGGTGACATGGTGGGCGGCGGAGATCTGCACGGCGGCGGGCATCTGGTACCAGTTCGGCCGCACGGCCTCGAACTGCCGGCAGCCCTCCTGGCAGGAGGTCAGCCTGTCGGCGGGCCAGTTCCAGTTGCCCGCGATGTAGGCGCCGGTCTGCTGGTCCGCGTAGCCCTGGGCGCTGCTGGGCCCGAGCCAGCTCGTGCCGGTGAAGGTGATCCCGCTGAAGGTGATGTGGTGGGCGGGGGCGTCGTAGGTGCCCCCGAGGTTCACCAGGGACTGCAGCACGGGCAGCTCGACGCTGAGGTCGCCCATGTTCTGGCCGGCCGCCGGGATGTAGGACAGGACGCCGGTCCCGGGGTTGATGTGCCACTCACCCGGCGCGTCCAGGAACTCGTACGCGTTCTCGAGGTACAGCGGGCCCGCCCGGTGCGGCTGCGTGAAGGTGTCGTATCCGAAGGTGTTGTTGTTCCAGCCGGGTTGCTGCATCGTGATGACGTTGCCGCTGATGCTCTGCACTCTCACGTACCGGTCGGTGAAGGAGCCGACGCTCTCCATCTCGACCCGGTTCTGGTCGGCCAGGTTGTTCAGGTAGCTCAGCGCGCTGTTGCCGAACCTCAGGCCGGTGCCGGTCGCGGTGAAGTCGGCCCGGTTCACCTGGGTGCGGGCGCGCGTGGCGACGGCGCCGTTGACGTACAGCTGCCGCGTGTCGATCCCGGTGCCGACGCCGGCGCGCCAGATGTTCTTCCCGGGGTCGGCCAGTGACCAGCCGGTGACCGCCCGGGCCCCGCTGATGACGGGACGGGCGCCCGCCGCTGCCTGCCATGTGACGGTGTGGCCGTTGTTCCCGGAGTCGGCGGCGGTCAGCCGGAGCGGCGCCGAGAGCCGGTACACCCCGTCGGCCAGCTCGACGACGATGTCGCCGGACATGGCGCCGTTCAGCGACCGCACGGCCGTCTGCGCCGCGGACAGTGAGCACGGCTGCGCGGAGGTGCAGGCGGTGCCGGTGCCGGTGGGTGACACGTACAGGGTCGTGGCGGCCGCGAGGGCCGAGGTGACCGGGACGACGAGGGCGAGCGCCGCCGCCGGCACCGCGGCGAGGACGCCGGTCAGGAGCGGTCTCAGCGCCCGCAAGGGCGAGGATGATGGCACGGTGGTTCCTCTGGGGGGTGGAGGAGTGCTCAGGTCACGATCCAGCCGCGGAGGGTCCGGAAGGAGCGCCTCCCCCGGACCTCGCTCCTTATTACGATCTCGGCGCCGGCACCCGTCAAGTCCTTAAGCCCACTCATTTCGCCCTACGCACATCGCCTCCTGGCCACGGTGAGCCTGTTCTCCCCTACCGACCAGCGACGATTCCCGCCGCTGTGGCGGTCCCTGTCGATCATTTCCGCATGAATCATTCAGATGTGTCGTACTGATCCGGCGCCGGGTTCATCCCCGGGCCGGTGGCCCCGATCAGTCATACTCTGCAGGGGAACGGCGAGGAAGGAGCACGGTGACCGACACCCCGCGGGAGAGCGGATACCGGCCGGGCTACGAGGTGGCCGCGGAGCAGCTGCTGGAGTTGATCGTCCGGCTGCGCCTGCGCCCGGGAGATCGCCTGCCGACCGAGAACGAGCTGGCCCGGCAGCTGGGCACCAGCCGCACCGTCGTCCGTGAGGCGGTGAAGATCCTCTCCGCGCTGGGCCGGGTGCGCGCCCAGAAGGGGCGCGGCCTGTACGTGGCCGACGACGAGGGGATGCTGGGCACCGGGCGCTGGGCGTCCTTCTTCCTCCCCACCGACCTGGACCACGTCTACATGCTGTTCGAGTTCCGCCGCGCGCAGGAGATGGAGACCAGCCGGCTGGCCGCCCGCCGCGCCACCCCGGCGGAGCTGAGGGCCATCGAGGACGCGGCCGCCCTGTGCCGCCATGGCTTCGAGACCGGACGCGAAGACCTGTTCAACGAGGGCGACGACACCTTCCACACCGCCATCGCCACGGCCGCGCACAACATGTTCCTCCAGATCGCCGTACGGGAGGCCCGGCGCCTGCAGGCGCAGTCCAGCCTCATCGGGCTGCGCGGCTCGGTGGGCGGGCACGCCGCCGAGGCCGTCGAGGAACACGAGGCGATCTACCTGGCCATCCGCGCCGGCGACCCCGAGGCTGCCGCCCAGGCCGCCGCCACGCACATCGACAACACTCTCGACGACTACCGCCGGGAGATCCAGCAGCGCCTGTTCTCCCCGTCCCACTGAGCCCGGCCGGCCGGCGCCGGGTGGCGGATGAATGTTTCATCCCGGCCCGGCTCGTCGGAGCGCGGGCCACCCCGATGGCGCCGCCGAGAGAGGCTCTCCCTGACTGCGGGCAAGGCGGAGCCTTGACAGGGGCCCGCCCGTCGTATGTGCTTCGCTCTGCACCGCCGTCTCCCCCTCCTCAGCCGATCCCGTTCGTCATCGAATCGATTCGTACGTGGCGACCGGTCTCCGAGCGGCTCTCACCATTCCCAGGAGTACGCCCATGCAACCTCCAACCGTTCCCTTACCGGACCGTGCGCCGCGTGGGCGGCGCCGCCGGGCGGCCGTCGTCGCGACTGTCGCGGCGGTGTGCGCGGCGCTCGCGGCCACAGCCTTGACATGGTCGGCGCCGGCCTCGGCGGCGACCACGCCACTGGTGGGCGCGGGGTCAGGCCGGTGCCTGGACGTCAGCGGCGCCTCCCAGGCCAACGGCGCGCAGGCGCAGATCTGGGACTGCAACGGACAGTCCAACCAGCAGTGGACCTCCACGAGCTCCGGCGAGCTGCGCGTGTACGGCACCAAGTGCCTGGACGTCTACGGCGCGGGCGCGGCGGACGGGACCGCGGTGATCATCTGGGACTGCAACGGCCAGAACAACCAGAAGTGGCGCCTCAACGCCGACGGCACCATCACCGCCCTCGGGGCGAGCAAGTGCCTGGACGTGGCCGGCGCCGGCACCGCCAACGGCACCAAGGCGCAGATCTGGACCTGCCACGGCGGCGCCAACCAGAAGTGGACCACCGGAGCCGGGCCCACGCCGACGACCACGCCGACGTCCACGCCGACCCCGCCGCCGCCCGGCGCGCGCCCGTGCGACATCTACGCCTCGGGCGGCACGCCGTGCGTGGCCGCGCACAGCACGACCCGGGCGCTCTACGGCTCCTACAGCGGCAACCTGTACCAGGTCAGGCGCTCCTCCGACAGCACGACCCGCAACGTCGGCGTCCTGACCGCGGGCGGCCTCGCCGACGCCGCGGCGCAGGACTCCTTCTGCGCCGGCACCACCTGCGTCGTCACGGTCGTCTACGACCAGTCCGGGCGGGGCAACGACCTGTGGTACCAGGGCTCCAGCGTGGTCCCCGGCTCCCCCCAGAGCAGGCCCGCGATCGCGACCACCGAGTCACTCACCGTCGGCGGCGGCAAGGCCTACTCCCTCTACATCAACCCCGGGAACAGCTACTGGCGGGACGGCCACCTGACCGGCGTTCCCACGGGCAGCGCGCCGGAGGGCATGTACATGGTCACCAGCGGAACCCACGTCAACGGCGGCTGCTGCTTCGACTACGGCAACAGCGAGACCACCAGGAAGGCCGACGCCGCCGGCGCCATGGACGCCATCAACTTCAGCACCCAATGCTGGTTCGGCGGCTGCCAGGGACGCGGCCCCTGGGTCCAGGCCGACCTCGAATGGGGCCTCTACCCCGGCGGCAGCCAGTCGTGGAACCCCAACCAGCGGGCCTTCCCCCACAAGTTCGTCACGGCCACGCTGAAGAACAACGGCACGTCCCGGTTCGCCATGAAGGGCGGCAACGCCCAGTCCGGCAGCCTGTACACCCTTTACGACGGCCCGCTCCCCAACGGCTACAGCCCGATGAAGAAGCAGGGAGCCATCATCCTGGGCAGCGGCGGCGACTGCTGCAAGCCCGACGGCGGCGCCAACCTCAGCGCGGGCACCTTCTACGAAGGAGCCATGGTCGCCGGCTACCCCACCGACGCCGTGGAGAACGCCGTCCAGGCGGAGGTCATCGCCGCCGGCTACCGCTGACCCGGTACCGGGACAAGACCCAGGCGCCGGCCCCGTGCCGGGAAGGCGGTGGCCGGCGCTCCTGCCCACCCGCGTCGTCGGGCCGGGCGGCGCTCACCCCCGTCATCACTGTTCAGTCGCCGACCTGTCCGGTCAGTCTCGCGCCGCCCAGTCCGGCGAGCAGTTCGCGCAGCAGGTCGGCGAGCTGGTCGCGGCGTTCGGGGGCCAGGTGGCCGATGAGGCGGTCCTCGGTCGTGAGCAGGTCGGCGACGACGCGGTCGAGCAGGGCGGTGCCCGCGTCGGTGAGGGAGACGGCGCGCGCGTGGTAGCCCGACCCGGCGGTGGTCCGTTCGACCAGCCCGGCTTTGGCCGCTCGCTCCACTCGCTGCGTGATCGCGCCGCGCGTCACCATGCAGGCGTCGGCAGAGCGTCGGATGGTGTTGACGTGAGGCGGCGGCCGCGAGGCCCGCGCGGGGAGGGCGCTCACCTCCACGTCACCGTCAGTCGCGGAAGGCGCCGTCCCGTCCCGGTGACCGCCGGGGCTGGAATCCGTCGGCCACTGCCAGCAGCCGTCGTCCGGCGTGTTCCGGCCGGATGTGGGGACCCCCGGCGGTCCTGGCTTCCGGCCGCCGGGCGAACGCGTCGATCGCGTGCTCGTCGAGGGTGACGCCGAGGCCCGGGGCGTCGCCGAGGATGAAGGCGCCGTCCTCGACGTGCAGGTCGAGCGATATTCCGAGCGGCGGGTGCAGGTCCTGGAGCTCGCTGGCCAGGTGGTTCGGCACCGACGTCGCGGCGTGCAGCAGCGCGACCGGTGTGGTGCCGATCGGGCTCACCGGCAGGTCATGGGCGTGCGCCAGGGCCGACACCCGCAGGAAGTGGGTCACCCCCCACACCACGGCCGTCTGCACGATGTCGACGGCACCCGCGGCCAGCAGCGGACGGAACTGCTCGAGCCCGGTGAGGTTCTCCCCGGTCGCGACCGAGGCGCGGACGCCACGGCCGACGGCGGCCAGGCCTTCGGCGTCCCACCGCCGGACCGGCTCCTCGATCCAGGTGAGATCCAGGGTGCGCTCCAGCTCGCAGACGTGCCGGACCGCCTGCTTGCGCGTCCATGCCTCGTTCACGTCCAGCATGAGCCCCGGCCGCGATCCGTGCCCGGCCTCGGTCAGGACGTCGCGTACCAGCGTCAGGCGGCGCCGGTCGCGTTCGATGTCGAGGCCGCCCTTGAGCTTGGCCGCGCGGAGACCGTGCTCGGCGTAGACCCGGTGGAGTGAGACGAGCTCGTCGTCGGTCAGACCGATGTCCAGGCCCGAGGCGTAGGCGGGCACCCTCCTGTCGCGTCCGCCCAGCAGGCGCCAGAGCGGTTCACCGGCCACCTGTGCCTTGATGTCCCACAGGGCGGTGTCGAGCGCGCCGATCGTGCCGAACACGGCTCCCGCGTGTCCCGCCTTGAAGGTCTGCCGCAGCATGCGGTCGTAGAGCGCCGTCACGCCGCGCGGGTCCTCGCCCTCGATCGCGGCGAACACGGCGTCGATCTGCGCGTGCGGTCCGAGGCCGACGCCGGTGATCCCCTCGTCGGTGTCCACCATGACGATCGGCACCGGGACGGCCCCGTCGGCGAAGACACCGTTGGCGTCACCGACCGGGCGGCCCCATTCCTGGACCGTCGTCGTGACCCGATAGCCCGTGATCCGCATGTCAGCCCTTCGTGGAACCGGCCGTGACGCCTTCGGCGATCTGGCGCTGGAGGAACAGATAGATCATCAGCACGGGTACCGCCGCGATCAGGACCCCCGAGGCGAAGGTGGGGATGTCGTCGGAGTACTGTCCGCGCAGCGAGTTGACCCCGATCATGAGGGTGCGATGCTCGGGCGACGGCATCATCAGCAGGGAGATGAGCACGTCGTTCCAGCAGAACAGCATGTCGAGGATGCCGACCGACAGCAGCGCCGGCACGCCCAGCGGCAGCATGATCCGCCGGTACACGCCGTACACCGAGTTCCCGTCGATCCTGGCCGCGTCGACGATCTCCGGCGGAATGGTCCTGTAGTGGCTCGTCATCAGGAAGACGGTGAACGGGAGGAACTGCGCCACGTAGGCCAGGATGAGACCCGGATAGGTGTCGACGAGGCCGGTGTCCGCCATGATCCTGGTGAGCGGCACCATGATCACCTGGAACGGGACGAACAGTCCCGCGAGACAGCCCAGGTAGATCACCGAAGAACCCCGGAACCGCAGCCGGCTCAGCGCGAAACCCGCCATCGAGCCCAGCAGCAACAGCACGGCCACGGCGAACGCCACGACGACGAAGGAGTTGGCGAAGTACCGCGCCATTCCGGCGCCGGCCCACGCCTCCGCGATGTTGTCCCAGCGCGGGGAACCCGCCGGGGCGAACCGGTCGAGGACGTAGTCGCGCCGGGTCTTCACCGCGACGTTGGCCGTGAACACGAGCGGATAGATCGTCACCAGCGCGAGAACGGCCATCGGAACCGCGGCCACCCACCTGGCCAGACGCATGCCCGGCATCAGTCCCGCCTCCCCGTGCGGCGGAGCAGGGTGATCTGCAGAAGCCCCACCACGAGCATGACGACGAAGAGAACCGTCGACGCGGCCGAGGCGAGCGCCGGCCGGTTCATCTGTCCCTGCTGGTGCCAGATGTAGTACTCCGGCAGGTAGGTCGATCCCTCCGGGCCGCCGCTGGTCATGACGAAGAGCAGGCCGAACATGGACGTCAGCATTCCGATCATCGTGGTCACGAAGACGAACTGGATGGTGCGCGTCAGGCCCGGGACGATCACGTGCCTGATGACCTGGTGGAGCGACGCGCCGTCCACGCGGGCGGCGTCCAGCAGCGACGCGTCCAGAGTGCTGAAGCCGGCGAGGAACACCACCAGGGCCATCCCGAACGTCGCCCATACGTGCACGCCGACCACCGTGAACATGGCGATGTCCGGATCGCCGAGCCAGTCGACCGGGCCGACGCCGATCATCCCGAGGACGCCGTTCAACGGGCCGTCGAACCCGAGCATGAGGTTGACGATCGCGCCGACGATCACCGGTGAGAGCACGGCAGGGAAGAAGTAGACGCTGCGGTAGACCCGGTGCCCCGGCACGCGCAGGTAGATGAAGGTCGCGAGCAGGCCGGGGATCGCCACCGCCACGGGGAGCAGCAGCACCAGCAGCCCGACGTTGCGCAGCGAGGTGCGGAACAACGGGTCGCCGGCCAGCTCCAGGTAGTTGCTCAGACCTACCGGGGTCCCGTTGGACGCGCCGTCACCCGTGAAGGAGTAGTTGACCCCCAGGACGAGCGGCCACAGCCGCAGCGTCACGAGGATCAGTACGGCCGGGGCCACCAGGACGTAGGGCGCGAGGCGTTCGGCGCGCGCCCCACGGGAGGTCGGCCTGGTGCCCGCACGAGCGCCCCTGAGGGGTCCCCCCTGCTTCGTCGTCGCGCCACCGGCTCGCCCGGAGCCGGCCGGGCGGACCAACGGCGACGTACCTCGGAGCGGCACGCGATCAGCTCGCCCGGTCGGCTGCGGCCAGCTGCTCAACGGCCTTGTCGACGGTGGTCGACCCGCTCAGGAGCTGCTGGGACAGTCTCCCCATCAGGTCCAGGGTCTTGGAGGACAGTGCGACGTGCAGGGCGGGCCTGCCGGTCCTGATCTCGGGCACGATCGCGGCGACGGCCGGGCCGGACCGCGAGACGTCGATCGTCGTGTCGGACGCGATCGCGCCGGCCTCGGAGGAGAACGCGGTCAGGGCGCCGGTCGAGGTCAGGGATCGCACCAGGTCCGCGGCCAGCCCCGGGTCCTTGGTCCACCTGGCGACCGCGTAGCCGATGCCGCCGTCGTACGGAAGGCTCGGGGTGGCTCCGCCGGTCACGACGGGAGCCGTCATGACGCCGATCTTGTCGGGCGGCAGGAACTCGCCGAAGTCCTTCCAGTGCCCGACGTCCGACATCAGGCCGATGACGTGAGCGGCCTTACCGCTCTCGAAGACCCTGAAGACGTCCGTGAACATCGCGGTGGAGTTGGGCCCGTCGCTGTTCAGACCCTTGTCACCGGCCTCCTTCCACAACTCGAAGATCCGCCTCACGTGGGGAGAGGTCCAGTCGCGCTTCCCCGCGATCCAGTCGCCGTACTCCTGGGGCGTCAGGATGCCGGACCCGAGGCCGGACATGAAGAACTGGATGCCGAAGCCTTCCTTGTTGCCGAGCGCGAAGCACGCGGCCCCGGTCGCCTTCTTGACGGCGGAGCACGCGCGGACGAGCTCGTTCCATGTCCTGGGCGGGTTCGCCGGGTCGAGACCGGCCTTCTCGTAGAGCGCCTTGTTGTAGTAGATCGGGTGCCCCTGGAGGGTCACCGGCGCGGCGTAGGTCTTGCCGTCCTTGGTGAACGCGTC
This sequence comes from Nonomuraea sp. NPDC050691, assembly GCF_040654455.1. NCBI lineage: Bacteria > Bacillati > Actinomycetota > Actinomycetes > Streptosporangiales > Streptosporangiaceae > Nonomuraea > Nonomuraea sp. NPDC050691. The sequence goes on along the minus strand of NZ_JBFAIA010000101.1, from coordinate 8,503 downwards.
CCAGCCGGCCAACCGGCTCTTGTCCTGGGCCACGTACTGGTCCAGCGGGAGCAGCGCGTCGACCCGGTCGCGGATCTGCCCGCCGCCGTTGAAGAGCATGACGTCGGGCCCCTTCCGGGACTGGGCGGCCGTGCCGAGCAAGGTGTAGTACTGGTCGAACGGCTGGGCGACGAACTCGACGGTGACGCCGGGATGCCGCTTGGCGAAGTCGGCCTTCGCCTTCTCGATGTACGTGGCGGCCGCCGGTTCACCGGACTTCCAGTCCCAGACCACGAGCTTCTGCTGCTTCTGCTGCGAGTCTCCGGAAGGGGATCCCGTCCGTGCCGCGCTTCCGCAGCCGGCCAAGGCCAGTCCCGCGACCATCACGGCCGAGCACAACACGCGCTGCTTCATACCTGCTCACCTTCCGATAGCGGCCGAGGGCCCCGCCGTCACCCGCCGAAACGTAACTCGTATGACGTCTGACGTCAACGGTGCGACACGTATACTGACGCGGTGGCGCGGTCCTCGCAGGCCACCGGAGGGGAATATGACGGCATCGCAGGAAACGGCCGGCGGTGTCCCGGCGCCACCGGCGTGGGCACGACGCCCGGCCACTCTCGCGCGGGCGGTGACGGCCGAGCTGGTGGAGCGCATCGTGCGCGGCGTGCACCCGCCGGGCACCCCGCTGCCCCCCGAGCCCGCCCTGTGCGAGGCCTTCTCCGTGAGCCGCACCGTCGTCCGGGAAGCCGTGAAGATCCTGCAGGAGAAGGGGCTGGTCCAGGTCCGACAGGGCGCCGGCACCATGGTGAACCCACCGGCGATGTGGGACATGCTCGACGAGCTCGTCCTCGCCGCGACGATCGCCGAGGACGAGAGCCTGACGATCCTCGACGACCTCGTCGTCACGCGGCGCGTCCTGGAGTCCGACATGGCCAACGTCGCCGCCCGCCTGGCCGGCCCGGACACGGTGGAGCGGCTGCGCGCGCTGGTGGACCGCATGGACGAGCTGGTGGACGATCCCGCCACGTACGCCGACAGCGACCGCGCCTTCCACGACACGATCATGCAGACGTCCGGGAATCGCATCGCTCGCGGCGTCGTACGGGCACTGGAGAGCCAGGTCATCAACACCGCGCGGTACATGGGCCGGACCGAGCGGGCCTTGTGCGTGGCGTCGAACCTCGGGCACCGCCGCATCTACGAACGCATCGCCGCCCACGACCCCGAAGGCGCCGCCGAGGCGATGTTCCATCACATCACCGAGGCGTGGCTGGTCCGCCGCAGCGGACCGGCCGATCCTGTGCGGCTGCAGCGTTAGCACCCGACATATCCGTACGCTTCACCCCACTGCCGCACGCCAGGAGCCGTCGGCTTGATCGTCGCGAATCGATTCGACGCGCCGGCGGTGAAACTTTCATGACAGGGCGCCGAAGGTGACCACGGCCGCCTTCCCTGGCCAGGCGCGGAAGCGGCGGACCCTCTCGGGTGAGGACCCGTCAACCTTGGGAAGGCCGCGGCTTGACAGGTCCGGTCACGGTCATATTTGCTCCGCTGCACCATCGCCCTCCAGCCGACCAGAAGAAAGGAGCCATTCGATCCTCGCGGCAATGTGAGCGCTCACATCAGAAAGGCGGCAGAAATGGCTTTCCCCTTGATCTGTGTCCTCATGAGAACGGTGAAGGAGCGCGCGTGATGTCGCGGCATAAAGCGCTCCTCACCGCTGTCGCCACCGCCGCGCTGCTCGTCCTGGGTGCGACGCAGGCGGCGCTGGGCAACAGCGCGACCACGTCGCCGGCGGGAACGAGCGCCGCCGCGGGCACGGCGGGATGCGGCAAGTCACCGACGCTGAGAAGCGGTCCGCAGTCGATCACGACGAGCGGCAAGAATCGCAACTTCATCCTGAGAATTCCCGACAACTACACCAACACGACGCCCTACCGGCTGATCTTCGGGTTCCACTGGAACGGCGGCACCGCCAACGACGTCGACTCGGGCGGAACCAGCGGATATCCCTGGTCCTATTACGGGCTCAGGGCATTGTCGAACAACACCGCGATCTTCGTCGCGCCCCAGGGCTTCAACAACGGCTGGGCCAACTCCGGCGGCGAGGACATCACCTTCGTCGACGACATGATCCGGCGGATCGAGGCGGACCTCTGCGTCGACACCTCCCAGCGCTTCGCCCTGGGCTTCAGCTACGGCGGCGGCATGAGCTACGCGCTCGCGTGTGCCCGGGCGACGACGTTCCGCGCGGTGGCGGTCTACTCCGGGGGGCAGCTCAGCGGATGCAGCGGCGGCACCGAGCCCATCGCGTACATAGGGCTGCACGGCCTGAGGGACCCGGTGCTCAACATCTCCGCCGGCCGGTCGCTGCGTGACAGGTTCGTCAGGAACAACGGCTGCACCCCCCAGAACCCGCCGGAGCCGGCGCAGGGCAGTCTGACGCACATCGTCACCTCCTACGCGGGATGCCGGGCCGGGTACCCGGTCGCATGGGCGGCGTTCGACGCGGGTCACACTCCCGGTCCGGTGGACGGGAAGCCCGGCGACCTCGAACCCGGCGAGAAGTCCTGGACCAGGCCAGTGGTGTGGAACTTCTTCGCGCAGTTCGGTGGCGGCGGTCCGACGCCGACGCCGACGGTCACCCCCACGGTCGATCCGCCGCCGGCGGGCGCGCTGAAGGGGGCGGGGTCGGGCCGATGCCTGGACGTCAGCGGGGCCTCGCAGGCCAACGGCGCGCAGGCGCAGATCTGGGACTGCAACGGGCAGGCCAACCAGCAGTGGACCTCCACGAGCTCCGGTGAGCTGCGCGTGTACGGCGGCAAGTGCCTGGACGTCAACGGCGCCGGAACCGCCGACGGCACCACCGTGATCATCTGGGACTGCAACGGCCAGAACAACCAGAAGTGGCGCCTCAACAGCGACGGCACCATCACCGCCGTCGGGGCGAACAAGTGCCTGGACGTGTCCGGCGCCGGCACCGCCAACGGCAGCAGGATCCAGATCTGGACCTGCCACGGCGGCGCCAACCAGAAGTGGACCCGCCTCTGAGCCTCTGAGCACACCCGGCCGCACCCTCCGCAGCCGCGCACAGAAAAAGCCTCGCCTCACCTGATCGAATCGATACGATGGCCAACACCAGGAGACAGCGTGCCCCCCATCAAGCTGTCCGCTCTCCGCAGACGCGCCGCCCTCGCCGGCGCCCTCCTGCTGGCGGGAGCCCTTCTCACGGCGCCCGCCCTCGCCGGCACCGCCACGGCCGCCCCCTCGGTCTACGAGCCCACGTGGGCATCGGTGGACCAGCACCCGGCCGCGCCGGAATGGTTCCAGGACGCGAAGTTCGGCATCTACTTCCACTGGGGCGCCTTCGCCACGCCCGCCTTCGGCAGCGAGTGGTACCCGCGCAACATGTACGTCGGCGGCTCCGCGGAGAACAACCGCCACAAGAGCGTCTACGGCGATCCTTCGGCGTGGCCGTACCACAACTTCATCGACGGCGCGCGTGACAAGGCCGGCAACTGGGTCCAGTTCGCGCCCAAGCTCAAGTCCGCGGGCGGCGCCTTCGACCCGGACGAGTGGGCGCAGCTGTTCGCCGACTCGGGGGCCAAGTTCGCCGGCCCGGTCGCCGAACACCACGACGGCTTCTCCATGTGGGACAGCCAGGTCAACGAGTGGAACTCGGCCGGCCGCGGCCCCAAGCTGAACCTGCTGCGGCTCTTCGCCGACGCGATCCGCGCCAAGAACATGAAACTGCTGGTCGCGATGCACCACGCGTACAACTTCACCGGCTATTACGACCACGTGCCGGCGCAGCCCACCACGTCGCTGAAGAAGCTCTACGGACAGCTCGGCCCGGCCGCGCAGAACCAGCTCTGGTACGACAAGCTGAAGGAGGTCGTCGACCAGGCCCAGCCCGACATCCTCTGGCAGGACTTCAACCTCACCCGCGTCGACGAGTCCAGACGGCTCGCTTTCCTGTCGTACTACTACAACCAGGCCAACGCGTGGGGCAAGGAGGTCGTGGCCACCTACAAGGACGGCTTCAACAACAAGGGCGAGGTCTTCGACTACGAGCGCGGCGGCCCCGCCGGCATCCAGTACCCCTACTGGCTCACCGACGACGCCATCAGCAGCTCCAGCTGGTCCTACACCAACGGGATCGGCTACTACAGCGCACCCGCGATGCTCCACTCGCTGATCGACCGGGTCAGCAAGAACGGCAACATGCTGCTCAACATCTCCCCCATGATCGACGGCACCATTCCGCAGGGGCAGAAGGACATCCTGAACGCCATCGGGACCCACCTCAGGCGCAACGGCGAGTCGATCTACTCCACCCGCGCCTGGACCACCTACGGCGAAGGTCCCACCAAGATGGGCGGCGGCTCGTTCACCACGCCGCGCGCCGGCACGGCGCAGGACATCCGCTACACCCGCAGCAAGGACAACACCGTCCTGTACGCGACCGTGCTCGGCTGGCCCGGCAACGGCGCCACCCTCAACCTCGCCTCCTTGGCGAGCGGCAGGGTGGACCTGTCCAACCTGAGCAAGGCCGAGCTGATCGGCGACACCGCCGGCACGTACATCGACCTGCCGACGCGCAACCAGGACACCGGTGGCCTGCACATCACGCTGCCCGGCCGCCCGTACTCGGCTCTGGCATATGTGGTGAAGCTGACGTTCAACGGGCCGATCAAGGTGCCCCCAGGGGCGGCCGGCGCCCTGCGCAACGTCAACGCCGGCAGGTGCCTGGACGTCAGTGGCGCCTCGCAGGCCAACGGCGCGCAGGCGCAGATCTGGGACTGCAACGGGCAGCCGAACCAGCAGTGGACGTCGACGAGCTCCGGTGAGCTGCGCGTGTACGGCGGCAAGTGCCTGGACGTCAACGGCGCCGGCACCGCCGACGGGACCGCGGTGATCATCTGGGACTGCAACGGCCAGAACAACCAGAAGTGGCGTCTCAACGCCGACGGCACCATCACCGCCGTCGGGGCGAACAAGTGCCTGGACGTCAGCGGTTCGGGCACCGCCAACGGCACCAAGGTCCAGATCTGGACCTGCCACGGCGGCGCCAACCAGAAGTGGACCCGCGCCTGACCGGTCCCACGTCCCCCTCTGTCGAAGGAGTGTGAATGGACACCTCGGGTCGCGGGCGGCGCGGATGCCCTCGCCGCCTGGCAACGCTGCTGGCCATCGGCGCGCTCGTCGCCGCATCGGTCGTCTCGACCGCCGGGCCGGCTCAGGCGGCGGACGAGAGCATCAGCGTGGACTTCTCCGTCGCGGGCGGCTCTCCCACCTACCGGGCCTCCGGCTGGATCTACGGGATGACCGAGAACGCGGCCAATCCCCCGGACCGTTTCTTCACGGACGTGAAGTTCCGGTCCATGCGGGCCGGCGGGGCGCAGCTCGACAGCCCCGGCGGCTGGGTGTCGGGCAAGTACGACCGCCGGTGGAACGCCACCCGAGCGCAACTGCTGCGCACGAGGTCGCTGGGCGGCCAGTTCGTCCTGCTCGTCCACGACCTGTGGGGCGCCGACGGCTACCCCATCTCGCGCTTCCCCGGCGACAACGGCGACTGGACCGACTACGACGCCTTCCTCACCCGCCTCATCAACGACGTGCGCTCGACCGGCGCCCCGGTGGAGTGGGACATCTGGAACGAGCCCAACATCACCCTGTTCTGGAACCGTCCGCAGTCGCAGTACTTCGCCATGTGGAAGCGCGCCTACCAGCGCATCCGGGCCGCCTTCCCGGCGCACCCGATCGTCGGGCCGAGCTGCGCCTGTGTGCCGGCGACGGGCGGCTGGTGGACCCAGTACCTCGACTACGTCAAGGCCAACGACGTGGTCCCCGACATCGTCAGCTGGCACTCGCTGCCCGGTGACCCGGTGACGAACGCCGCCACGGCCGACACCACCCTCGCCTCGCGCGGCATCCCCCATCCGCGGCCGTACCAGATCAACGAGTACGGCGCCTCCAACGAGCAGAACCCGGGTGACGGGGCCTGGTACATCGCGCGTCTTGAGCGGGCCGGCGCGGACGGCCTGCGCGCCAACTGGGCGGGCGGCGCGAACCTGCACAACGATCTCGCCAACCTGCTCGTCCGCGACTCGGCGGGCCGGTACCAGCCCAAGGGCGAATGGTGGGTCTACCAGTTCTACGGAACGCAGACCGGCCAAATCGCCTCCGTCACCCCCAGCAGGTCCTACGACGCGTTCGCGACCAAGGCCGAGGGGACGGCCAAGATCCTGGTCGGCGGCGGAAGCACGACGGGCAACATCGCCGTCGCCCTGCGGCGCCTGGACACCACCAGCGGCGTCGTGCGGGACAACCAGGTGCGGGTGGTCGCCCAGCGCATCCCCTACAACGGCGGCGGCGCGGTCTCCGGCCCGGTCACCGTCCAGGACTCCACCATCACCTTGTCCGGTGACGGCACGACGGTCAACCTCCCCCACGTCAGCGCCGACGACAGCTTCACCATCACCCTCCTGCCCCCGGGTGACCCACCGGCGACTCAGGCGCTGCGGGGCGTGGGGTCGGGCCGGTGTCTCGACGTCGCCGGCGCCTCCCAGGCCAACGGGGCGCAGGCGCAGATCTGGGACTGCAACGGGCAGCCGAACCAGCAGTGGACTCCTACCGGCGCCGGTGAGCTGCGGACGTCCGGCGGCAAGTGCCTGGACGTCAACGGCGCCGGCACCGCCGACGGGACCGCGGTGATCATCTGGGACTGCAACGGCCAGAACAACCAGAAGTGGCGCCTCAACGCCGACGGCACCATCACCGCCGTCGGGGCGAACAAGTGCCTGGACGTGTCCGGCGCCGGCACCGCCAACGGCACCAAGGTCCAGATCTGGACCTGCCACGGCGGCGCCAACCAGAAGTGGACCCGCGGCTGACCTCCAGCCGGAGTCCGTGCCCGTCTCCTGAGCCCCCACCATCACGTGCCCGACCACGAACACCGACGCGAGGAGGAGCTTCAGATGACCACGGGAGTGTGGCTGGTCGGAGGGCGCGGCTCGGTCGCGGTCACCGCCGTCCTCGGCGCGCTGGCCGTCCGGGCCGGGCTGGCCGAGCCGACCGGCTGCGTCACCGAACTGCCCCGGCTCGCCGGAGCGCCCCTGCCCGCCCTGGGCGAGCTGGTCTTCGGCGGGCACGACGTCACTTCGGTGCCGCTGGTGAAGAAGGCGCAGGCGCTGGCCGACACGGGTGTGCTCCCGGCCGGACCGGTCCGTGCGCTGGAGGAGGAACTGGCGGCGGCCGAGCGGGAGGTGCGGCCGCTGCCCCCCGCGCGCGACCAGGCCGAGGCGGCGGCGCTGATGGCGGCCGACCTGGCCTCCTTCCAGGAGCGGCACCGTCTCCGGCGGGTCGTCGTCGTCAACGTCGCCACGACCGAACCGGCGCTCGCCCCGCATCCCGCGCACGCCCGCCTCGACGCGCTGGAGGAAGCCATGCGGGAGCCGGGCGGCCGGGCGCTCCTGCCACCCAGCTCGCTGGCCGCCTACGCCGCGTTCCGCGCGGGCTGCCCGTTCGTCGACTTCACCCCCTCCACCGGCGCACGGCTGCCCGCGCTCCACCAGTTGGCGGCGCGGCGGCGCGTGCCGTACGGCGGGCACGACGGCAAGACCGGCGAGACGCTGGTGAAGTCGGTATTGGCGCCCATGTTCGCGATGCGCAACCTGCGGGTGCGCACCTGGTCGGGAACCAACCTGCTCGGCGGCGGTGACGGGGCCAACCTGTCGCGTCCGGGCCCGAACGCCGCCAAGGCCGCCAGCAAGAGCAAGGTGCTGGGCGAGACGCTCGGCTACCTTCCCCAGGGCGAGACCCGCATCGACTACCTGGAGGACGCCGGCGACTTCAAGACGGCCTGGGATCTGGTGACGTTCGAGGGCTTCCTGGGGCGGCGCATGCGCGTGGACTTCACCTGGCACGGATGCGACTCGGCGCTGGCCGCGCCCCTGGTGCTCGACCTGGCCCGGCTCACGGCCGCCGCGCACGAGCACGGCCGCCGCGGCGCGCTGACCGAGCTGGCGTTCTTCTTCAAGGATCCGCTCGGGTCGGCCCCCCACGGCCTGGCCGATCAGTGGCGCCTGCTGTGCGACTTCGCCGACGGCCTGCGCACCGGCCCCGGGCCGGTCACCAGCGGGCCACGGTGATCGCCGTGATCCGCCGGACGGCGCGGCCCCGGTGGCCGAGGCGTCCCGCGGTACGAGATCTCGTCGAGCTGGTGCGGATGCCGGCGGCGCTGTCGGTGCCCGGCGACGTGGTCGCCGGCGCCGCGGCGGCCGGCGTGCTCGACCGCCGCACGGCCGGGCTGGCCTGCGCGTCGGTCTGCCTGTACTGGGCGGGGATGGCCGCCAACGACTGGGCCGACCGCCACGTGGACGCCGTCGAACGCCCGGAGCGCCCCATCCCGTCCGGCCGTGTCACCCCCGGTGTGGCGCTGGCCGTCGCCGCCGGGCTCACCGCGGGGGGCGTGTCGGGGGCGGCGCTGGTCGCCGGGCCGCGGGCGGGTGCGCTCGCG